>DAOKZF010000015.1:2909-6559 GCA_035325785.1 Miltoncostaeaceae bacterium | reverse complement strand
GCTGGTTGCGGGCCGCTACGGGGGGCTCGCCGAGCGCGTGATCGCCTCGCGCATGCGGGCGAAGTCGTTCGGGCCGCCGTCGTGGCGCATGGTGAACGAGCGGTACTGGGCCTTGGCGGGCGCGCCGCGTTCCATCACCACCATGGAGGCGACCGCGTGGGTTTCGCCCAGGTTCGAGATGTCGTAGCACTCGATCCGCAGCGGGGGCGCCGGCAGATGCAGCACCTCGGCCAGCCCGGTGAGCGCCGCGCGCCGGCGGCCGCGGGTCGCCTCGTGGTAGCGCCGGTCCTGCTCCAGGGCGAACGCCGCGTTGCGCTGAGCCAGCTCGGCCAGCTTGCGCATGTCGCCGCGCACCGCCGCGCGCACCTCGACGCGACTGCCGCGCCGCTCGGAGAGCAGGTCGGCCAGCGCCGGGCAGCGGTCGCCGATGTCGGGCACCACAACCAGCGGCGGGATGGCGATGCCCATGCGGTAGTACTCGTAGGCGAACTGTTCGAGCACGGTCTCCTCGTCGCCCACCCCGCCGGCGTCGAGAAAGAAGGATTGGCGATCCTGCAGCACGCCGTCGCGCACCTGCAGCACCTGGATGCCGGCGGTGTCGCCGGCCAGCGCCAGGCCGATGATGTCGGCGGTGCCGAGCCCGTCCGCGCTGGCGAGCTGCCGTTCGGTCAGGTGGCGAACCGCGTCGAGGCGGTTGCGCAGGACGGTGGCCCGCTCGAATTCTTGGGCGGCGGCGGCCGCGCGCATGTCGGCCTCCAGCTCCTGTTCGAGGCCGCGGTAACGCCCGGAAAGGAACGCGATCACCCGGTCGATCAGCGCGCGGTAGTCCTCGCGCGAGATGTAGCCGACGCAGGGCGCCAGACAGCGCTTGATGTGGTAGTCGAGGCAGGGCACGCCGGAGGGGCGCCCCGGCTCGCGCCCCTGGCAGGGCCGGTACGGGAAGATCCGGTTGAGGACGTTGAGGGTCTCGCGCACCTTCTGGGCGTTCGAGAACGGGCCGAAGTAGAGGCGGTCGCGTCGGTGGCGTTCGCGGGTGAAGTAGACCCGCGGGTAGTCCTCGTCCATGCTGATCCCGATGTACGGGTAGCTCTTGTCGTCGCGCAGGCGCACGTTGAACGGCGGCCGGTGGCGGCGCACCAGGTTCGCCTCGAGGATCAGCGCCTCGCTCTCGCTCCCAGTGACGAACACCTCGAGGCTGGTGATGCGCGACACCAGTTCGCAGGTCTTGGCGTGCGAGCCCGGACGGGGGCGCATGCGCCCGTCGCTCTCGTGCGGGTCCGGGCGCACGGGCGAGGCGAAGTACGAGTGCACCCGGCGGCGCAACGCCTTCGCCTTGCCGATGTAGAGCACGCGGTCGGCGTCGTCGCGGTAGATGTAGACCCCCGGGTCGTTTGGGACGCCGGCGAGCTGTTCACGCAGGGTGCTGGAGGCCATCCGATCGAGTATAGGAGCACTCTGTCGCCCGGCGACCGACCCCGATTCGCACGGCTCACCGGTTCCCGTCGGGGTCATCGCGGGCCACCGATCGCTCCCCGCCGGCGAACGTCGGGGACGCTCGTCCGGCCTCACCGCCCCGGCTCGGCATCTAGACTCACGCCGCCCTACGCGACCAGAGCGGGAGGACATGAGCAACCCCGACGTTTCCGAGACCACCAGGGGCGGCCCCCTCCCCGAATCAGGATCGTCCGTTGTCGAGGGTGAGATCACGGGGCTGGTCCGGGCGATCAGAGCCCTCATCACCGCCTTCGTCGCCGCCGCCCTGATCGCGGGCATCGTCGCCCTGTTTGTGAGTTCCGCCTCGGGCATCGATGCGGTCGTCGATGGACTGTTGGTCACCCAGGTATCGCTCGCGGCGATCCTGGTGCTGCTCGGCAGCCTGGTCGAGGGCTTCGGCTTCGGCCTCTCGCTCGGCACCCACTGGCCGTACACGCGCAACATCCTGGTGCTGCTGGTACGGGGCGATCCGGAGGCGGCGCACCGCATCGTCGCCACCCTGGTCGGGCTGATCGCGGTGGCGCTCGTGATCCTGCGGCCGGACTCGCTCACCATCAGCGGCCTGGCTCTGATCGTGGCGACCGCCGCGCTCGGCATCGGCACCCTGCATGTGCTCGCCGGCCGGCTCCCGTCGGTCGTCCACGGCGCGCACGGGCTCTTGGCCTACGGCGTATTCCTCGCCTACGCGTTCGCGCTGTTCGTGTCCGATGTCGACTTCTGGTCGCACCTGCGCGAGACGGTCCCGCTGCATGCGCTGCTGCTCACGGTGTTCCTCGGAGGGATGACCACCGGGCAGCGCGGCTTCGGCCAGTCGATCGGGGCGTTCACCCTGCCTCGTCGCCTCCCCCAAATCGTGATGGTGGTGCACATCATCTCGGCGCTGGCGGTCGTGGGCACCCTGGGCTGGCTCATGCCGGAATACCCGGCGGCCTTCTACCTCGCGGTGGCGCAGGTGCTCGTCGGGGTGCTGCTGGTGCACGCGGTGAACCTCACGCCGAAGGCCCCCGGCATTCTCGTCGGGTTCCATCAGGCGATGGTGCTCGCCATCAGCCTCGCGATCGTCATCGCCTCGGGCTGAGCCGCCTCGGCGGCCCGTGCCGATCGTGCGCCGAGGCGCCGGAGGCCGCACCGCCGCCGTGAGCCCGGGCGGGGCTATACGAGCCGACCCGGCACGCGCATGAGCACGACCCCGTCGCCTCCGGCTCCGCCGGCGAGAGCCGCCGCTCCCCCCGCCAGGGCGAGGATCTTCGCCACGTAGGCCTGGGTTTCGGCGTACGGCGGCACCCCGCCGTACCGCTCCACCGCCCCCGGGCCGGCGTTGTAGGCCGCCAGCGCCAGGGCGACCGAGCCGAAGCGCCGTTGATGGCCCCCCAGCAGGCGCGCGGCGGCCGGGATTGCCTGCCGCGGGTCGAACGGGTCGCTCAACCCCATGCCGCGGGCCGTCTCGGGCATGAACTGGGCGATCCCCTGCGCCCCCACCGGGCTGACCGCCCGCGGATCGAAGCCCGACTCGGCCCGCAACAGGGCGGCGAGCAGGGCGGGGTTGACCCCGTGGGCGAGCGAGGCCGAGAGGATCGTCGCCCGGTAGCGATCGGGCACCCAGGCGGGCAGGCCCAATCCCGCCGCGGCGGCCGGTGCGGTCGAGCCGCCGCCGACACCGCATCCGGGCAGGTAGCCGTAGTGCCAGGGCTCCCAGGAATATCTCTGAATGAAGCCGAACCGACCGGCGTTCGCCCTCAACCAGGCGTGCGCCGAGCCGCCGGCGTTCATGTTGATGTCCAACTCGGTCGCATCCCGATGGCGACTGCGCCCGGGCGGAGCGACCCATTTGGGGTCGGGGTGGCGGGCGAAGAGGATCGCCTGCTCCGCGTCGCTGCGAAAGGCGCTGTTGATCACCAGGTCGATTCCGACGGACCGGGCGGCGGCGTCCATCAGATCGAAGGCGGCCGCCACCGCCGGACAGAGCGGTTTGCCGTCGCGGTAGACCAGCGGACCGGAGTAACCAGCGCCGCTCGCCCAGCCGCTGGCGCCCTCGCCCAGGGGAAAGGCGAACGTGATGCCGGCACGCGCGACCGCACGCAGGCGGGTGCCGGCCGGGCCGGCCCGGGAGACCTCCACCTGAACGCTCACCGGGGGCCAGCTGTCGCCGGGCAGGT
>DAOKZF010000015.1:0-2899 GCA_035325785.1 Miltoncostaeaceae bacterium | reverse complement strand
CGCTCGACCCTGGCTCCCATCGGGCCGGCGACCCGCTCGGCGCGCCGTCGCAGCCGCTGGCGCCACGCGGCGTGGTCGGCCGGCCCCGCCATCGCCACATCGCCCAGACGTGCCCTCAGCTCGCGCGCGGCCGAGAGCGCCGACACGTCGGCGGCGCTCTGCGCCTGCGCGCCGACCAACTGCACCCTCCCCACGGTGAAGGCCGCGATCGCCGCCGCCAGCACTAGGGTGGCGACCACCAGCAGGAGCGGGAAGGCCTGGCCCCTCTGCGACGCCCTCACGGCCACACCACCACCGCGCGGGCGGTGATCGAGAGACGACCGGGCAGCGGCAGCACACGCGCCACCGGCACCCGCCGTTCGATCGTGATCACCCCACGCCCGTCGGACCGCTCCAGCGCCGCGGCCCGTGCCCGCTCCGTGGCCGCCAGCCCGGCAACCGTCACCGCGGCCAGCTGCCAGGCGACCAGGGCGGCCAGAGCGATCAGGGGAATCGCCACCAGCAACTCGAGGGATGCCTGACCCCGCTGTTGGATGGTCCGGCCCCTCATGGCGCCCCGACAGCGACCGTATGCGCGGCGACTCCTCGCACGACCACCGAGCGGGTATCCGGCAGCGCCCCGGGCAGCCGCAGCGTCACGCGTGCGCTCAGCGCGCCGTCGGGCGCCACCCGGCGCTCGAGGGTATGCCGGGCGGCCCGGCGCGGACCGAGAATGCGCCGCGCGGCGGCGTCACTCGGTGCGCCGACCTCGTGGGCACGCGCGGCCGACCGGGCAGCGCCGGCGGCGATCACCCACTCGTGGGCGACCGCCACCGCCCACCAGCCGAGCAGTGCGGCGACCACGATCGCGGGAAGCAGGGCAACCACCTCGACGCTGGCCTGCCCGCGGTTGAACCGTCTGAGCCTCGGATGTTCCATGCCCCGACGCTATGGGGCATCGGCGCGCCCGAGGCGCCCGAAATGCGCCGCCGGTGTGCCCGACGCGAATCAATCGCGGTGCGACATCCGGCGAACCGCCGACGCGCACGATCGCCGAAAATCCCCATCATTATGCGGTTCCCGTCGGGCGCGGCGCGGTCCAAGGACAAACGGACCGCCCGCGGGCGACCGTCCGTCCGCAATAAGGTCACCCGTATTGCCGAATTTAGGGTACCCTTACGTCCGTGCTGAAGATTCGCGCTCTCCGAAAGACCTACGGCGGCGACGGACGGACGTTCTCACCGGTCAACGCCCTCGACGGGGTCGACCTGGATGTACCCCGCGGGCACCTGACAACGATATTGGGCCCGTCCGGCTGCGGCAAGACCACCCTGCTGCGCACGATCGCCGGCTTCGAGCAGCCGGACTCCGGCACGATCGAGATCGCCGGGCGACCGGTCGTGAACGACATGCTGCGCCTGGCCGCCCACGAACGCGGCGTCGGCATCGTCCCCCAGGACGGAGCGCTCTTCCCCCACCTGTCGGTGGCCCAGAACATCGCCTTCGGCCTGAGCGGCCCCCGTCGCCAGCGCGCCAAGAGGGTCACCGAGGTGCTCGAGCTGGTGGGCCTGGAGGGCCACCAGGCGCGCCGCCCGCACGAACTGTCCGGCGGCCAGCAGCAGCGGGTCGCCCTGGCGCGCGCGATCGCGCCCAACCCGCGCATCATTCTGCTGGACGAGCCCTTCTCCGCCCTCGACGCCCACCTGCGCCAGGGGCTGCGCAACGAGGTGCGCGACCTGCTGCGCGCCATCGACGCGACCGCCGTGTTGGTCACCCACGATCAGGGCGAAGCGCTCACTCTGGGCGATCACCTGGTCGTGATGCGCGCCGGCAGGGTGGTCCAAGCCGGCCCGCCCCGCGACACCTATCACCGCCCCAACGACGCCGAGCTGGCCCGCTTCCTGGGCGATGCGGTCCTGTTGGACGGCGACGTCAACGCGGTCGGCACCTGTCCGCGCGTCTCGTGCGCCCTGGGCACCCTGCCGGTGGACGCCTGGCATGGCGAGGCCGGCCCCTGCTCGGTGCTGATCCGCCCCGAGAGCATCTCGATCAGCGCCGATGACGACGCGGGCGGCATCGACGGCACCGTGATCGACCAGTCCTTCTTCGGCCACGACCAGCTGATTCGCGTGGCCGTGGACGGGTTTCCCGCGACCGTCGCCGTACGAGCGTTGAGCGGCTCCTCCTTCACGCCCGGGCAGCGGGTGAGACTCAACGTGACCTGCCCGGTCTGCACCTTCCCCTGCGCCAAGGCCGGCGCGACCGCACCTCCCGAGGTGGCGACCAGCGCCTGAGCGCTGCGCCCACCGCCCAACCACAAACCGATAAGCGAGTGCCCATGCTCAAGCCGGTACGCCCGCGTGCGCGGCGTCGATACCTACTGCCCGCAATCGCCGCGCTGATCGCGATCGGCGCGCTGATCGCCGGTTGTTCCGACGACAACAGCGCCGACAAGCTGACGATCTACACCGACCAGCACGTCGAGTTGGTCCAGGGCCTGGCCGACGCCTACACCGCGAAAACCGGGGTGAAGTTCGACATCCAGCCCGACGCGACCGTCGGCCAGATCGAGGCCGAGGGCAAGGAGAGCCGCGCGGACATCTTCCTCTCGGAGGACCCCGGGTCGATCGCCCAGCTCAACGCCAAGAAGCTGCTCAGCCCGGTCGACCCGGCCACCCTGGCCCAGGTGCCCGCCAACCTGAACTCGAGCAACGGAAACTGGGTCGCCTACGCCGCCCGCGTGCGGGTTCTGTACTACAACCCGACCAAGATCGAAGAGAGCGACCTGCCGCGCACCCTCGCCGACATCGTCGATCCGAAATACGCGGGGCAGTTCGCCTGGGCGCCATCCGGGGCGTTCGTGGCCACCACCCAGTACCTGATCGACACGATCGGCCTCGAGAAGACCACCGAGTTCCTC
>DAOKZF010000014.1:0-14843 GCA_035325785.1 Miltoncostaeaceae bacterium | reverse complement strand
ACGTTCGCGATCGTCGTATCGTCCTCCCG
The DNA here is from genome assembly GCA_035325785.1 of Miltoncostaeaceae bacterium. Lineage (GTDB taxonomy): Bacteria > Actinomycetota > Thermoleophilia > Miltoncostaeales > Miltoncostaeaceae > JAVJSF01. Next base: position 14,814 of record DAOKZF010000014.1, on the reverse strand, counting down.
CGGCGGCGCCCAGATGCCGATGCGCGCGAACGGACCGGGGTCGGCCAGCCCGAGCGCCCGCCAGCGCTCGTCGCGCGCCTCGCGCTCGGGGTGGGTGTCGTACTCGTGGTTGCGCCGGTCCAGGTACAGCAGGTCCTCGCCCTTGACGTTGAAGATCAACACCCGGGTGCGCCGACGCATCTCGCGGTGCTCCAGCAGCAGGCGCACCAGGGCGAGCGCGGTGCTGGTCTTGGTGGCCACCCCGCTGATGCCCGAGATCGACACGTGGCCGCCCTTGGTGCCGTCGAGAAAGTCGAGGTCGAGGTTCACCGCCGCGCCGTCGCGCGCCAGGCCGACCGCCAGCCGACGGCGCATGGTGTCCTCGTAGAGCGCCAGCTCGCGCTCGCCGGCACGCGCCCGGCGCACGGAGCCGCCGGGGTGGGGCGCCACCCACCGTTCGGGCACCACCCGCACGATCTGCACCTCGGCGGTGCGCGACAGCTCGCCGGGCATCTCACCGGCGGCGATCACCCGGGTGTCCGACGGCAGGCTGGCGCCCTCCAGTTGGGCGCGCGTTTCGGCGACCATCCCGTAGGCGACGATGTCGCCCTCCGGGTCGGGAATCGTCACCGCCACCAGGTCGTCGACCGCCAGGGAGCGGTCCTCGTGCAGGACCACCGCGAACTGCTGGCTGCTGGCGGCCTCGTGGCCGAGTACCACCCCAACCTCGCCGGAGGGCACGGGCGGGGAATCGGTCATCGGTCGTCCTCCGTGGTGGGGTCGGCGACGCCCACCGCCACCGCCCGGGCGTCGATGTGGGCGTGGCGGGCGGCGCGACGCACCGCGCGCAGGGCCAGACGGCGGTCGCCCAGCAGGTGGCGCAGGCGGTCCTCCAGACCGGCGATCGGCTGGAGGTTCTGGGGGGCGCGCGGGTCGCGGTGTTCGCGCCCGGCGTAGCGGGGCAGGGCGGCGGTGGCCCGGTCGGCCAGACGGGCGGCCCGTTCCAGGCCGCCGGCGCGCGTGGCCTCGCCGCGCAGGATGCCGGCCCACCCGCGCGGATCGGCGACCGGCAGGCGCTGGTACCACGACAGGCGATCCTCGCCGATCGCAAACAGCGGTGTGCGCTGACCGACCGCCAGGGCCGGCACGATCGCAGCCGCGTCGGCGGGCAGGTACATGCGCTGGTGGCTCTTGACCGCCCCGATCATCGGTTCGTGGATGTCGCGCACGTAGGTGAGCGGGCCGTCGAGCACCAGTAGGCGCGCCGGGTCGGCGTGCTCGGCGACCAGGGCGCGCTCGAGCCCCTGGCGGGCCTGGCCGACCCGTTGGGCCAGCGCGGCCCCGTCGCCCTCGCCGCCGGCACGCGCCTCCCAGGTGAACCCCCCACCGGCGGGAAGGGTGAGCGCGCGGTCGCCGGCGGCGATCACCAGCCGACGCATCCGGGTGGCCGCGATCCGTGCCCGCCGCCCCGGCTCGACCACCACCAGTCCGGCGCCCACCGCGCAGACCACCCCGGCCACCGGCCCGTCGGCGTCGGGAGTGGTAATCGTCAGCCAGGCCTCGGTGCGCTGCACCCCATCGATGAAGGCCAGGGGTCCGGCCGCAGTGATCGCCGGGGTGAGCGGCGCCCACAGAACACCCTCCACGGCGATGTCCACCGCGGCGGTATCGGGGTCGCCGGGATCAAGGCCGGGCCCGTACCCCGGGTCGCGCACCTCGACAAATGGTTCATGTGACGCCGCGTTCATCCGATGCACTGTAGGCGCCGGCGCGGATGATGCCCTCTGTGAGGGGGGCGTTAACGCGCGCGGCCCAACGGGTGAACCGGAACGCCGGTCGGTATCGTCAGCACACGCTCCGGACAGAGCGACACAGGACTCCAATCCCGGCGGGCGACAGGAGAGGTTGAGCCAGGTGGCCACACGCAAGAAACCAGCAGCCAAGAAGAACACCAACCTCTACTACATCGTCGGGGCGGTCGTCGCGGCGCTGGTGGTGGCGGGCATCCTGATCGCGGTCAGCATGTCCGGCGGCGACGGCAGCGACAAGAGCGCCAGCAGCGACACCATCGCCCAGATTCAGGAGAATGTGAAGGGCATTCCGGCCAGCGGCCTGGTGCTCGGCAAGGCCGACGCGCCGGTGACGATCACCGGGTTCGCCGACATCGCCTGCCCGCACTGCCAGACGGCCGCCCTCGAGGTGATCCCAAAGGTCACCACCGATCTGGTGCGTTCGGGCAAGGCGAAGCTGGAGTTCGTGCCGACGGTCTTCATCAGCGCGTCCTCAGAGCGGGGGGCCCTGGGGGTCCTGGCGGCGGCCAAGCAGAACGCGGCCTGGCCGTTCGCCGAGGCGTTGTACCACATCCAGGGCAGCGAGGCGACCGACTGGTTGAGCGATGCCGACATGGAGAAGATCGCCGAGCAGCTGGGCTTGGACATCGCCAAATGGAAGGCCGACTACACCGGCTCCGAGATCCTCAACGACTACCAACAGATGAAGGACAAGGTGGCCACCGCGGGCGTGAACTCCACCCCGACGTTCGTGATCACCGGCCCGGGTGGGAGCGAGAAGGTCGAGGGGGCGGTGCCGGCGGCGAACATCGCCGAGAAGGTCAACCAGGTCGCGACCAGGTCGTGATCGGCCCCGGCCACGATCACGGCGCGCGACGGTAGGGCGCGAATGGCGCGCGAGACGATCGCAATCCGCACCGGGTATCTGATCGCGGCGGTCGCCGCCGGCGCGTTGCTGATCGGAGCGGCCGCCGGCGCGCTGATCACGCTGGCGGTCACCGGCGGCGATTCGCCGGCCACCGCTCAGGCGGCCGGGGCGCCCGCCGCATCGTCCCCCGCGAATCCGCGCGAACGTGGCCGGGATCCCGGCGCGCGGGCTGACGCTCGGCCGCGCGGACGCACCGGTCACGATCATGGAGTTCGCCGACGTCGCCTGCCCGCACTGTCGCGCGGCGGCGACCGACACGCTGCCGGCCGTGATCGACGGGCCGGTGCGCTCCGGGGACGCCAAGCTGCGCTACGTGCCGGTGGCATTCCTCAGCGAATCATCGGCGCGCGGCGCCCGCGGCGTGTTGGCGGCCGCCAACCAGGACGCCGCCTGGCCATTCGTGGAGGCGATCTTCCACGGTCAGGGCGATGAGCGCACCGACTGGCTCAATCAGGCGGGGATGGAACGGATCGCACGCGGACTGGGTTTGGATGTCGCCCGTTGGCGCGCCGACTACGCATCCCCGGAGACGCGGGCGCAGGCGGAGCGTGCGATGCAGGAGATGCGCACCGCGAACATCACCGGCACGCCCACCTTCCTGATCTCCGGACCGGCGGGCACCGCGCGCGTCGAGGGCCGCCAGCCCGCTCAGGTGCTGGCCGACGCCGTCACACGGGCGGCGGGGCGATGAGCGGGCGAGTGGGTCTCGAGGGCGTCCTGCGGATTGCCCTGGCCGTGGTCGCGGTGCTGGGGCTCGGGGTCGCCACCTATCTGACCGTGGTGCGTTTCAGCGGCGGGAACCCGTTCTGCGTGGTGGGCGGCGGCTGTGAGGTCGTCCAGAAGAGCGAGTACGCCACCCTGGTGGGCATTCCGGTGCCGGTGCTCGGCCTGCTGGGGTACACCGGTTTCCTGGTGGCCGCCGCGCTGCCCGGCCCGCCGGGGCGGGCGCTCGGCCTGTTCAACGGCCTGGTGGCCTTCGGTTTCTCCGCCTGGCTGACGAGCGTCGAGGCGTTCATCCTGCACAGTTGGTGCGCTTGGTGCGTCACCAGCGCCGTGCTGGTGACGATCGCGACCGCCCTGTGCGTCGCCCGCATGGTCGTCGGCGCACGCGCCGATGCGGTGGACGCCGACGAGGGGTCCGGCATCGACGGGGACGATCCGGCACCCGGCCGCGCGTAACCGGCCCTCACGCGCGCCCGCGACCGGACGGGCCGGCACCTACCGGTCGTCGTCCCCCGTCGCCGCCCCCGGGATGGAACGGTCGCCGTCTCCCTCGGGCGCGATGGTGGCAGCGACCCGCTCGTGGTCCGGAATGCCGTTCACCGCCTGCACGCGGTGCAGCGACAGATCGGGCACGAAACGCGCGTCCGAGAGCACCAGCCCGCCAATCGCCAACACGGTGCCGATCAGCGAAATGAACATCACCGACACCAACGGCGCCGACAGCTCGAAGAAGCCCCGCCAGCCGGGCAGGCTGAGCACGATCAGGTAGAGGGCGAACAGACCGGCGCACAGCGCACCCACCAGGTAGTTGCGCAGCCGACCGGCGGCCTCGAGCAGAAACACCAGGTACAGGCCGGTGGCCACCAGCACCGTCGTGGCGACCGTACGGGCCTCCAGATCGCCCATCCCCACCAGGTTGTGGGCCATCAGGAAGGCGGCCACCACCCCCAGGCCGATCGCGGTGCCGGCGGGGATCGCGAAGCTGGCGGTCTCGCGCAGGAAGTTGCGCGGACGCCAGTCGCCGGCACTCGGGGCGAGCGCCAGGAAGAAGGCGGGGATGCCGATCGTGAGGGCCGAGGCGATCGTCAGGTGGCGGGGCAGGAAGGGATAGCTCTCGGACGACAGGCCGACGGTCAGGATCAGGAAGGCCGCCAGGGCCGACTTGGCCACGAACAGCTTCGCCACCCGCTGCAGGTTGCGCAGCACCTTGCGTCCCTCGCGGATCATCGGCGGCACCGACGAGAATCCGCCCTTCACCAGGACCAGATCGCTGACGCTGCGGGCCATCTGCGAGCCGCTGCCCTGGGCGATACCGAGGCGCGCCTCCTTGAGGGCCGGCACATCGTTCACCCCGTCGCCGACCATCGCCACATAACGTCCCTCGGCCGCCAGCGCCTGCACAAACCGTTTCTTCCCCTGGGGTGAGATGCGCCCCACCACGCTGGTGGTGTGCACCAGCCGGCGCAGTTCGGCGTCGTCCTCGGGTAGGTCCCGCCCGTCCAGCGGCGGCCCGAGCATCGGGATGCCGGCATCGCGGGCGATCGCGGCGACGGTGGCCGGGGCATCGCCGGAGATGACCCGCAGCTCGATGCCCTCCTCCAGCAGGTAGGCGACCGTCTCGCGGGCGTCGGCCCGCAACTCCTCGGCCAGCACCACCACGCCGATCGGGCGCAGACCGCTCGGCGGCGGCGCGGAGGGGGTCGCCAACTCCAGGGGGCTGTCGCCGCGGGCGAACGCGATCACCCGCCGCCCGGCGGCGGTCTCCTCGGCCAGCACCGCGCTCAGGCGTTCATCCAGCACGAAGTGCTCCGGCGCGCCCATCACCACCGTGTGCGCCCCCACGCGCAGACCGCTCCAGCGCCGCTGTGAGGCGAACGGCACGGCGTCGGCAACCTGCTCCGGCGTTCCCGGGAAGGCCGCCCCGATCGCCACTAGGGTGCTGTTGGGTGACGACGAGGAGGCGGCGAACGCGCCGACGGTGGTCGACAGGTCGCCCTCCTCGATCCCCTCGGCGGGCACCGCGCGCACCACCCGCAGGGAGTCCTCGGTGAGCGTTCCGGTCTTGTCGAGGCAGATCGCATCGGCCGACGCCAAGGACTCGACCGCGTTCAACTGCTGGCTGAGGGCACCGCGACGGGTCATGCGCAGCGTGGCGGCGGCGTAGGTGACCGCCACCAACAACACGAGTCCCTCGGGCACCAGGGTGACCACACCGGCCACGGCCGTCGCGACCGCGTCGCGAAAGGGGGTGTCCTGTTGAAACAGCGACCAGCCCAACAGCAGCCCCAGCGGCACCATCAGGATCGCCAGCACGATGATCAGCCGGTCCATCGCGCGCTCGAGCGGAGAACGGGGGTGGCGGAACTCGCGCGCCTCGCCCACCAGCTTTTCGGCGTAGGCGTCCTCGCCCACCGCCTCGGCCACGTACTCGCCGGCCCCCTCGACGGCGAAGGACCCGGCGCGCATCGGTTCCCCGACCGCCCGCATCACCGGCTCCGATTCGCCGGTCAGGATCGACTCGTCGACCCCCAGCCCCTCGGCGCTCACCAGGCGCCCGTCGGCCACCACCTGGTCGCCGGCCCCGACGCGCACCAGGTCGCCCGGCACGACATCGCTGATGTTCACCTGCCGGGCGGCACCGTCGCGGATCACGGTGGCCCGCGGCGCCACGAGGGCGGCCAGACGATCGAGGCTCGCCTTCGCGCGGGCCTCCTGCAGGATGCCGATGCCGGCGTTGAGCACCAGGATTCCGACGAACAGGGCGTCGCGCCAGTCGCCGAAGATCAGGGTCATCGCACCGAAGAAGACCAGGGTGAGGTTGAACACGGTCAGCAGGTTGGCGCGCAGGATGCTGCGCCAGGAACGGCTGGTGGCCGGCCCCTCCACGTCGCCGCGCAACCGGCGTCGCCGGGCCGCCTCCGCCTCGCTCAGGCCCAGCGGGCGTGCCGCGAACCCGCCGGTCTCACCGGCACCGGGCAGCACGCGGGTCGGTTCGTCCACCGTCCCCCAGGGGCGGGTCGGTTCGTCGTCGGGCTCGCGGTCGGGCATCGGGTTCAGTGGGAGAGCGCCTCGGCGACGGCGGCGTTCATGATCTTGCCCGCCTGCACATTGATCGCGCTGCGCAGTTCCTCGCGCCGGCGGATCGCCCCGGCCAGCCCCTCGTCGGCGATCAGTTGAATGTACGGCAGGGTGGCGTTGCCGAGCGCGCGGGTGGCGGTCACCGGCACCGCGCCGGGCATGTTCCCGACGCAGTAGTGGGTGATGCCCTCCACGGTGAACACCGGATCCGAATGGGTGGTCGGGCGACTGGTTTCGATGCAGCCGCCCTGGTCGACGGCCACGTCGACGATCACGCTGCCGGGGCGCATCAGGGGCAACGAGTCACGGGTGAGCAGGTGCGGGGCGCGCGCGCCGGGGCGCAGAACGGCGCCCACCACCAGGTCGGCGACCGGCAGCAGTTCCTCCAGGGCCAGGCGGGTGGAGTGCAGCAGCGTGACCCGTCCGGCGAGAATCCCCTCCAGTTCGCGCAGGCGGTTCAGGTCGGTGTCGAGCACCGCGACGCGCGCCTGCATGCCGGAGGCGACCAGGGCGGCGTTCAGACCGACGCTGCCGCCGCCGATCACCACCACCATGCCGGGAGCGACCCCGGCGACCCCGCCGAGCAGCACCCCGCTGCCGCCCAGGGGACGCTCCAGATAACGCGCCCCGGCCTGAATCGCCAGGCGCCCGGCGATCTCGCTCATCGGGGCGAGCAACGGCAGGCGACCCTGGCGGTCCTCGAGGGTCTCGTAGGCCAGCCCGGTGGTGCCGGAGCGGCGCAGCGCGTCGGCCACCCCCGGGTTGGCGGCCAGGTGCAGGTAGGTGAACAGCAGCAGGTCGTCGTGCAGGAAGGCGTATTCGGCCGGCTGGGGCTCCTTCACCTTCACCACCAGGTCGGCGTCCCACGCCTGCTGGACGGTGCCGATGCGCGCCCCGACCCGCTCGTATGCGCCGTCCGAGAACCCGGCGCCCTCGCCGGCCCCGGCCTCGACGCAGACCTCGTGCCCGCGGTCGACCAGCTCGTAGGCCCCGGCGGGTGTCAGCGCAACGCGGTACTCGTCTTGCTTCGTTTCGGTCGGGACGCCGACTTTCATCCTGGTTCTCCCCTGTTGTTCGCCGCGAGGAGCGTAAACCCTCGGGCGGACGGGCGGGGCGCGACGCCGGTCAGGGCTGGGCGAGGGCGGCGATCTGGTCGGCGATGTGCAGCGGCCGGGTGAGCAGCGGCACGTGGCCGGCGGGCAGGGTCAGACGCCGCAGGGCGTGTTCGGCCATGCGCCCCTGCAGGTCGGCCGAGAACACCCGATCGTCGCGACCGATCAGGTACACCGACGGGTGCTCGCGCCAACCGATCTCGGGCGCGGTCTCGGCGAAGGTGGCCAGCGGATGGCGCCCCAATGCGTCGAGCGCCCGAATCGGACGGCCGGCCGGAACATCGTTGAACAGGGCCTCGCGGGCGCTGTCCCGATCGAGGGTCGCGATCCCGTCGGCGTCCACACGCATGATCCCGGGCAGCGCCGAGGGGTGCGGATCGGTGGCCATCAGACCGTCGGTGCTCTCACCGGGCCCGGGCATGATGGCGCAGATGTAGAGCAGCGCCCGCACGCGGGGCTCACCGGCGGAGGCCGCCGTGATCGTCATGCCGGCCCACGAGTGACCGACCAGCACCACCGGCCCGTCGAGCCCATCGATCGCCGCGCGCACCGCGGCGACATCGTCACCCAGACGGGCGTCGGAGCGAGCGCCGGTCGGCATGTCGATCGCCCGCGAGCGCACCCCCAGGCGCGTGAGCTCCTCGCGCACCAGGGTCCACGAGGCGGCGCTCCCCCAAGCCCCATGAATCAGCAGCGCCGTCGCGCCCATCACCACCTCGACCCGGGCCGGATGGGCGAGACGGATCCCCTCCGGCGAGCGCCGTGGCGCAGCCCCCTCCGGACAGAGTCACGCACGGATGGTGTTGTCAGCCCGCCAGCTTAGCCCGCATCTGTGGGAAGAGGACGTTGTTCTCCTCTTGCACGTTGCGGTGCATGTCGATCTCCAGCTCCTGCAGGCCGCCCATCATCGCGCGGTGGGTGCCGCAGTAGGCCTGATCGAGCTGGTAGCCGTCGCACAGCTCGCGCAGCAGGGCGAGGGCGGCGCCGGCATCGTCGTGGTTCTCCACCAGCAGGTCCATCAGCTGCCCATCGGCGTCGGGGCTGGAGTTGCCGGCGACGATCGACGGCACCCGCGGGAACAGGTCGCGCTCCTCGCGCTCCATGTGCTCCAGCAGCTCAACGTTCAGCCGGTTGAAGACCCGCTCCACCTCGACCATCTTCGGGTCCTGCGGCCCGTGAACGCGCGCCACGGTGGCGACGAGTTTCTCCAGGCGCGGCAGTTCATCGCGCAGCCGATCGTGGTGGGCACTGACGATGTGCTCGGCGAGCGCCTCGGCCGACTCTGTGGGGGCCGTGTGGGTGGTGCCGCCGGCGCCGCTGGCGGCGAGCGCCTCGAGCATCGTGGCGACCGTCGGCCCATCGAGCCCCCGCTCGGCGGCCGCCTCGTCGAGGGTGCGGGCGCCGCCGCAGCAGTAGTCGAAGCCGAGTCGCTCGAACAGGCCGGCGGCCGCCGGCAGACGCTGGACCACATCGCCAAGCCGTTCGCTGCCGTCGATCGTGACGCTCACCTGGATCCCCTCCGTTTTTTTACAGCGACGATGGGTAATTTATCGCACCGGGGAAAGGACGGCCGTCCCCTCCCCGGTGCGGCGACTCATTTCGGGACCGCGCAGGTGGCGTAGGCGGTCACGGCCGTGTTCGCCGTCGTCGGCGCACCGTAGGGGCTGGTGAACTGGACCGCCCATTTGTTCGCCCCAACCGGGTGGGAGGCACTGACGAACGGCACGGTGGAAACCGAGCCGTAGATGGAGGTGGCCGGCGGAGAGAAGTCCCGCACCTTGGTCACCTGGTAGCCCCAACCGATGGCCCGATGGCTGGCCGGGCAGGTGACGACCACCTTCGCTCGGGTGGCGCCCTTGGCGATCGCACCGGTCTTCTTCACCACCCGCACCGACGTGAACGCCGCCCGGGTGACGCAGTTGACCGACGTGGCCGCGATGGACCCCTCCTGGTCGGTGATTGCCGACCGCCAACGGGTCGCGCTCACCGGCCACGCCCCCGAGTCCTCATTCACGTAGGGGCTACCGACCACCAGAGGGAGACCGAGCGCGATGTTGCGCCCGCAGCTGATCGTCGTCTGGGAGGGCTTTTCCACCAGTCGCGCCGTGATCGCGCCGCGGGCGCAGAGGGCCACCAGGCGGTTCCGTCCGGCAAAGGTGGCGTTGCGCGCCCGCGGGCGCCAGTACCCACCGTCGCTATCGAGATTGAGATCGAGGCCACCGATGAACGCACCGGGACCACTCCAGCCGGAGGAAAGCGGCGTGCTCTTGGCCGGACACCAGATCGATCCGACCGTGTCCCGACCCAGGTTGTAGAAGTCTCCGAGGGCGGTGACCGGGGTGACGGTGAACGGCACCGGGCGGGCGTTCACAATCACGGTTTTGGGTGGTGCGGCCTTCGCCTGGCCGACGGCCGGCAGCAGCAGGGCCCCGCAGGCCATGCCCGCGAGCGCAACCGAAAGGGCGTTGGGGCGTCTCATTTCATGCTCCTCCCAGAAGAATGTGGACGCGCTGACCGCTCATGCCGGCACCGCGCAGGTGGCGTAGACGGTCACCGGGGTGGGGCCGGTGGCGGGTTTGGCCTCCGGCGTGGTGAAGCGCACCGTCCATTTGCGCGCCCCCACCGGATGGGTGGCGCTGATAAAGGGCTGTGTGGAGGACTCGCCCACGGAGGGCGTGAAGCCGGGCACATCACGGGCGACGGCGCTCCAACCGATCGCGCGGTGGCGCGGCGGGCAGGTCACCGTGACCGTCCCGTTGACACGACCGGGCGCGATCACGCCGGCCTTGCGCACCACGCGCACCGACGTGAAGGCCTGTCGTGTGACACACAGCACGACGGGCAGGGCCGTGAGGCCGCGGAACTCTCGTGTTGTCATGACACGCCACCGATTGGCCGCCACCGGATACGTACCGGTGAGTCCCTTACCTCCATCGTTGAGTCCGTAATAGATCGGCAGGCCGAGGGCGATGTCGCCCCCGCAGCTGATCACGCCGCTCTTCTTGAAGGTCTTCAGCCGCGTCTTCACCGCCCCACGCGCACACACCGCGATCGCTCGGTTGCGCTTACCCCCGAAGTTGCCCTGACGCATGGACGCCGTCCACATGCCCCACTCGGGTCTCAGGAGGGCGTAATCCAGATACGCCCCCTGACCGGACCAGCCAAACGTCAGCGGTACGGCCCCTTTCGGACAACGTGCACTGGCCTCCGTGGTGCGAGGAATGGCAGAGAAACCATAGCCATCGTCGATCGCCACCGAGGTGAACGACTCGGAGCCGGTCACGATCGTGGTCGTGGCCTGGCCGACGGCCGGCAGCAGCAGCGCACCGCCGGCAGCGGCAGCGGTCAGGAGGGCCAGGGATCTGCGACGACGCATCGAGGGGCTCCTTCGTAGCGAACGGGTTACGCCGATCCTCTCGGTGAGCGCAACAAAAGGCAATCAGGCGTGGCGGCACACCCCGGTTGACCTGACATCAGACACGTGGGGGCATCACGTCACGACCATGCCGGTCGGATCATTCACGTCGCCCCTGCGCATGCAGTTGCGTGAGGGCCTCAACCGCCGCGGGCCAGAACTGGCCGCCGGAATGACGCCGGCATTCGGCAAAAGCCTCCGCCACGCTCATGGGCGTCTTGTAACTGCGCACGCTGCGCATCACATCCCACGCGTCGGCCAGGGCCAACACGCGCGCCGGCGCGGGAATCGCGTCACCCGCCAGCCCATCGGGATAGCCGCCGCCATCCCACCGTTCGTGGTGGGCGCGAATCCACGCCACCTGGGGCGCGTCGAGCACCTCGGCGGCGATGCGGGCGCCCAGGGCGGCGTGCCCCTTCACCTGCTCATACTCCTCGTCGGTCAGGCGACCCGGCTTGGACAGCACCGCATCCGGCACGCCGATCTTGCCGACGTCGTGCAGCAGGGCCGCCCCTCGCAGCGCCTCGATCGTGCCCGGATCAAACCCGAGGCGCTCACCGAGCAGGCCCGCCACGGTCGCCACCCGCTCGGAGTGCTCCCGCGTTGAATGATCCTTCGCGTCGACGGCCCGGGCGAGCGCCCGCAGACCGGCCAGCGCCCGTTCGCGTGTGAGCCGCTCGGCGCGCTCGGCCACCGACAGCTCCCGCACCACCTCGGGCCTGTAGCGCACGGTCTTCCCTCGCCCCTGGCTCTTGGCCCAGTACAGGGCCCCGCCGGCCAGGCGCATCAGCTCATCGGGATCGACCGTCTGGTCGGAAGCCGCACACACCGGCCGACGCGCTGCCGAACACCCCCGGAAGCCACTCGCCCCCGCTGATCGCCGTGCGCGCGCGTTCGGCCAGGGCGAACGCCCGCTCGGGATCGACTCCGGGCAGAATCCAGGCGAACTCGTCGCCGCTGACCCGCGCCAGCATGTCGTGCGGCCCGGTCAAGGCGCTGAGCCGCTGCGCGAGGTCGGCGAGCACGCGATCGCCGGCCTCGTAGCCGTAGCTGTCGTTCAACGGTTTGAACTGATCGAGATCGATCCGTGCCAACGAGAGCGGCCGCCGCTCGCGGCGGGCCCGCTCCGACTCCTCGCGCAGACGATCCTGGAATGCGCGATGGGTCCCCAGGCCGGTCAGCGGATCGGTGTTCGCCCGATGCACCAGGCGCGCGCGGGTGTCGGCGTGAGTGACGCCCACCGCGGCGCTGCGGGCGAAGCGCTCCATCCGCGCCTCGACGCCCACCGGCAGGTCCCGCTCGCGGTTCGACACCGCCAGGAACCCCCACGGACGACCGGCGACCGACACCGGCGCGATCACCACGCTCACCAGGCCCTCGGCGCGTATCTCCGCCAACAGCGGATCTTGGTCCGCGTCGGCCAGTTGCGCGGAGTCGACCCGCACCGCCCGACCGCTCCGAAGAGCGGACCACAACAGCGCGTGGTCCGGAAGGGACAGATGGTCACCGACCCTCCGACCGGCCGGCCAGGACAGCCCACGAATCACGATCCCGTCACCGCTCAACTGACCGACCGAGGAGGTGTCGGCACCCACCGCCGCCGCGGTCGCGTGGGCGATCACCGCGAAGACCTCATCGGGGGGACGATCCTCGGCGATCGCCTGGTTGATCTGCGCCAGATGTTCCCAGTCCTCGACCGCTCGCTGCCGGCGCTCGAAGGCGCGTCGGCGCTCGCTGACATCGAGCATGATCCCGCGCAGGTGGGTCAGGGTACCGGCGTCGTCCAGCACCGGACGCACCACGTCGCGCACCCACGACACCCGCCCGTCGGGATGCACCGTGCGATATTCGAAGTCGTGATCGTGGCCGGCAGAGCTCTCGCGCCGACAGAAGTCGACCGCCGCCATCCGGTCGTCGGGGTGGATCATCGCCACCCATGAGTCGAAGTCGGTCCATTGGTGCGCCGGCCACCCGGTGAGGGCCTCGGCGTGGGCGCTCACGAAGGTGAAACGGTTGGCCGCGAAACTGAACTCCCAGACCACCCCGGACAGGTCCTGCACCAGGTCGAACAGATCCGAGGAGAAGGGCGAGAACTCCCCCGACAGGGAGCGACGATCGTCGGCCATGTATCACCGTGTTACGTTAACGTGACGTCACTATGTCACGTGATGTGACGAGCGCGAGACTCGAAAGAATACGCCGATCTCGGGTCACGCTCGAGCGGTCCGCCGCGCGGTCACTCCCCGTGTGCACGCAGGTGATCGCCCGCGGGGCAGAAGGCATCCAACCCCGGACACCCACGGCACCACGGACCCACCCGCTCGGTGATCGGCGGACGCTCCGACCGTCGCAGAGGCGCGAGCGCCGCGCGCAACTCGTCCTCCAACAGCGGCGAATCCCCGCGGCCGACGCGCCACACCACGGGAGCGTCCGGACGCTCCAAGAACACCCAGTGCAATTCCACCGACGGAGCACCGGTCCGCAACGCGGCCAGTCCGTAGAGAACCTGCTGCAATCGGTAGGGCGCCATCGCCCGTTCCGGTCCATCGTCCCCGAGGCGGTTGGGCTTCCAGTCGACCCTCAACAATCCGCCATCCGGTTCGCGCACCACGAGGTCGAACGCCCCGGTGAACGTCACCTCGGCGCAGGTGAGGGCGAATGACACCTCCGAACGCGGATCGCCGGCCGCCAGGCGGTGAGTCAACGGGCCGCGCAGGGCGTTGAACACCAACCGCTCCGCTCGCTCGTGCGCCGCGGGCGTCAGGCGCAGTCCGGCATCGCTCGCCATCGTCGCGGCCCACCCCGCGGACGGCGGCGGACCGCCCCAGCGGTGCGCCGCAAGCAACCGATGAACCAACACCCCGACCCGGGCTCCCTCCCTGCCCTGCGCGTCGTCACCGAAACCGGCGTCGCTCAGGGACCTGGTGGAGGCCGACAGGCCCTCCTCCACCTCCAGACGGAACCGGCGCAGGCAGGTCTGGGCGGTGGCGAGCGCCGTGAACGAGAGCTCCCGTCCGGCCAGCGGATCGACCTGCTCCGCGGGAACAACCGCCGGCAACGGCGCCGGCCGCAGGGGTGGCGCCTCGGGCGACGCTCGGTGCTCCGGCGCCTCGATCGGGAGCGTCTCGCGCTCATCGATCCGCACCGCGGGCACGTCCCCGTTGATCTCCTCGGCGGCCGCCAGGAGCAGCGCCTGCTGGGTGCCCGAATCGGGTGCCGCGGGCCCGACGATCACGACGTGGCGCATCGCCCGCGTGAGGGCGACGTACAGGAGGCGCCGTTCTTCGCGCTCGGTGCGCTCCGCGGCCTCCTCACCGAGCCTCCGGTGCGCGAAGGCCGCAACCGCCTTCGCCCGCGTGCGCAGCAACCGAAACCCCACCCGGCCGTCGTCCGCCACCCGCACGTCCGGCGTGTCCGCCCGCAGACGGTGGTGGGTGTCGGCCAGGATCACGACCGGGAACTGCTGCCCCTTCACCGCGTGAATGCTCGCCAGGCGCACGGCGTCCAGTTCCGGATCGACCAGCACGGCCTCGCCGGGGTCCCGTCCACCGCGCGCCATCAGCGCCTCGACCGACGTACGAAGGGCGGCCATGTTGGGGCCGTGAAGCTCCTCCACTCGCTGCGCCAGACGCACCAGTCGACGCAGGTTCGCGTACCGCTGTGCACCGTCGGTGTGGGCGAGCACCGCAAGGTCATAGCCGCCGGCCTCGACCGCCGCCTCGACCAGCGCCGCCAGGCCACGCTCGCGCAGCAACGGCACCAGACCGTTGCGCAGCTCCACCAGCCCGG
>DAOKZF010000013.1:8424-14873 GCA_035325785.1 Miltoncostaeaceae bacterium | reverse complement strand
GGGCCGAACAGCAGGGGCAACCGACGGCGGTGCTGGTCGAGAACGTGCCCACCCCGGTGATGCTCTACATGGCCGAACGGTGGCGGGACTTCCCCGGCGTGCGCCTGGAGAACACCTGGGTGCGCACCTATCCGCAGGGCACCCTGGCCGCCCATGTGCTCGGTTACACCGGCAAGATCAGCGCCGAGCAGCTCAAGGACTACCGCGCACGCGGCTACCGTGGCGACGAGGTCGTCGGGATCGGCGGTCTCGAGCAGCAGTACGAGGAATACCTGCGCGGGACGCCCGGTCGCGTCACCTATGAGGTCGACGCCTCCGGCGAGCCGCGCGCCCAGTCGAACCTGCCGAGCGTGTTGCCGCGTCAGGGCAACGATGTGGTGACCAGCATCGATATGCGGGTGCAGCGGGCGCTCGAGGCGACCCTGGCGAAGAACGCCCAAGAACAGGGATCCGGCAAGGCGGCGGGCGCCGCGATCGACCCGCGCACGGGCGAGGTCCTGGCGATCGCCTCGTATCCGACCTTCAACCCCCAGGTGTTCGTCGACCGGCGCCCCGCCCAGCTGAGGCGGCTCGACAACCCGCGTCAACCGCTCTTCAATCGCGCGACGCTCGGCACCTACCCGGCCGGTTCGACCTTCAAGGCGATCACCGCGTCGGCGGCCCTGCGCACGGGGCTGATCACGCCCTACAAGCAGTTGGACTCCCCGTCCGACATCGAGCTGTACGGCCAGACCTTCCGAAACTATCGGCGCATGTCACACGGGATGATTTCCCTGCCGACGGCCTTGGAGGTCTCGAGCGACACCTTCTTCTACCAGTTGGGCAAGGAGTTCTTCGAGCGCCCCGACTCGCCCCTGCAGACCGAGGCGCGTCGTTTCGGCTTCGGCAAGCCCACCGGTATCGACCTGCCCTCCGAGAACACCGGGGTGGTGCCGGATCCCGCCTGGAAGAAACAGGCGTTCAAGGGGCCGAACTTCAGCGATCTCGATCGGTCGTGGCTGGGGGGCGACACCATCCAGCTGAGCGTCGGCCAGGGGTATTTCACGACGACCCCCCTACAACTGGCCGCCTCCTACGTGCCCCTGGCCAACGGGGGAACCTGGATGACCCCCTCGCTCGGCAAGGACCTGGTGGAGCCGAGCGGACGGGTGATCCGCCATCTCTCCCAGGGGCGACCGACCCGCAATCTGGAGATCAGCGAAGAGAACCTCACCGGGATCCGGGAGGGGCTCTGGTTGGCGGCCAACGGCGGCGAGGGCACCTCGGCGGCGGTGGTCTCGGGCATGCCGGAGCAGGCCAAGGTTGCCGGGAAGACCGGTACCGCCGAGAAATTCGGCGAGCCCGACCATTCGTGGTTCGTCGGCTATGCGCCAGCCGACAATCCGCAGATTGTGGTCGCCGTGATCATCGAGAACGGTGGCACCGGTGGCAGCGCCGCGGCGCCCGCCGTCTGCTCGACCATCGCCGCGGCCCTCAAGGTTGATCCCGACAGCTGCGGCAGCGGCGGAACGGTGGCTCACTGATGGCGACGATCGCTCCCACCGGGGGTCACGGGCATCTGCACGGCGATCGGCTGCGGGCCGCCGCGGTGCGCGTCGATTGGTTGCTCCTGTGTGCGGTCGCCGGTCTGACGATCATCAGCCTGCTGGTGATCGGCAAGGCCACCGAGGGACAGGTGGCGGGCAACCCGCGGTTCTACCTCGATCGCCAGCTGCTGTTCGTGGGGATCGGCCTGGTGCTGATGTTGGTGGCCAGTCGGATCAACCTGGAGTGGGCCACCAGGTGGGCGTGGCCGATTCTGGTCACGCTCATGGCCTCGCTGGTGGTCGTGTTCGCCATCGGCGGGGTCACGCGTGGTGCGCGCAGCTGGTTCGCCCTGGGGCCGTTCAACCTCCAGCCGTCCGAGTTCGGCAAGATCATGTTGATGATCGTGCTGGTGGGCCTGGCGATCGAGCGGGCCGACAGCATCGGCACGTGGCGTTTCACGTTGTTCCTCACCGGGGTGGCCCTCATGCCCACCCTTGCGGTGTTCGTCCAACCGGACCTCGGGACCGCCCTGGTCTACGGGGCGATTCTGTTCGGCATCCTGTTCCTGGTGGGAGTGCCGTGGACGCACTTCGCGGTCTACGGATCCGTTCTGGCGGTGCTGACGCTCGCGGCGCTGTGGATCCTGCCGACCGCAGGGGTGGAGGTGCTGCAACCGCACCAGATGGAGCGCCTAACCGCCTTCGTCGGGGCCGATCGCGACACCAACGCCGCCGGCTATCAGCTCGATCAGAGTAAGATCGCGATCGGTTCGGGCGGTCCCGTCGGGAAGGGGCTGAACGGCGCGACGCAAACCAGCAACGGCTTTCTGCCGGAGTACCACAACGACTTCATCTTCGCGGTGGTCGGTGAGATGTTCGGGTTTGTCGGAGCGGCCGTCGTGATCGCCCTTTTCGGTTTGATTCTCTGGCGGGGATTACGCGTCATGACCCGCGCCTCAAGTCAGGTTGACATGCTCATCGCCGGCGCCATCATCGCCATGTTCATCTTCCAGGTCTTCGTCAACATCGGTATGACCGTCGGCATCATGCCGATCACCGGTATTCCGCTGCCGCTCATGAGCTACGGCGGCAGCCACACCCTGGCGACCTTCATCGCGATCGGTTTGCTCCTGGGCATCCACCGTCGCCGTTCCGCGATCCCCGGCTGAGCGATGGCTGTCATGTCTCCGCTCCGTCGGGTGATGCGCACCGGTACGCGCATGGTCACCGTCGCCGGGTTGCCGCTCGCACCGGGCGCGGGCGGCGGCGAGGCGGAACTCGCCGTGATTGCCGGCGACGGACCGGTCGGCGCCTGGTTGGAGCGTCTGCTGGGTAAACCCGCCGGGACTCCGGGTCGGGCCGCCCTCACGGTCGTCTCCGCGGATGCGGACGTGGCGGCCGTCGCGTCATCCCTGTCCGACGAGCGTTCGCGCAGAGGCGACGCTCACCTGCTGGTCGTGGTCGGCGATCGGGCGGCGCGCGCGGCCGAACAGCGTCGATGGTTCGATGCCTGCGGTATCCGTGTCTCGCGGGTGCTGCATCTGAATCGGTGCGACGACCCGGCTGCCCGTCGCGTGATGGATGAGGTCGCCGCTGCCCTGGGGGACGCCGGTCTCGAGGAGGCGCGGCGCAATCCGGTTCTGCGCGCCGCGGTGGGCCGGCGCGTCGTGACCGACGCGTCACGTCGGGCCGCCATGACCGGTGCTCTGCCCCTGGCGGGGGCGGACCTGCCGGTGCTGGTGTACCTGCAGATGCGGATGCTCTCCCGGTTGGCGCGCCTGCATGACCGTCCACTCGGGATGGCGGAGCTTCTCGAGGCCCTTGCGGTGGTCGGTGCCGGTTTTGGTTGGCGGGCGCTCGGACGCGCCTCCGCGCGCGCCGTGCCCGTGGCCGGGTCGGTCGCCGCCGGCGCGGTTGCCTACGCCGGCACGCGCGCGGTCGGTCGGGTGGCCCTCGCGCGTTTGAGCGCGGGACATGATCCGCTCGATTCGGTCGCCCTCGAACAGTTGAATCAACATTTTTCGCGTCTGGTCGCCCGCCGTGCGCGGCCCTGAACCGACGCCGATGAGGAGTTGTCTGTGAAGAAACAGATTCTCGTGTCCGTCGATCGCGCCGAGACGCGGGTGGCCATCCTTGAGGACGGGCGCACCGCGGAGTGCTACATCGAACGGCGAGGGAAGCGTTCGGTGGTCGGCCATGTGTGGAAGGGGCGGGTCGAGAACGTGCTCGCGGGCATGGAGGCCGCCTTTGTCGACGTCGGCCTGGCCAAGAGCGGTTTCCTGCACGTGGACGAGGTGGTCGCGATCGGCGTGCCGAAACGCAAACGGCAGATCGCCGAGCTGCTGTCTCGGGGCGACCAGGTGTTGGTTCAGGCGACCAAGGATCCGATGGGCACCAAGGGTTCGCGCCTCACCATGCAGCTCTCGTTGGCCGGGCGCTTTGTGGTCTATGTGCCCTACGGGGACGGGGTGGGGGTGAGCAAGCGCCTGCCCGATCAGGAACGCGATCGGCTGCGTTCGATCTGCGCCGCCCTGCCGCTCGAGGATGGCGGACTGATCGTGCGCACCGCCGCGGAGGGGGTGTCCGCGCGCGACCTGGCGCGTGACCTGGCCCACCTCAAGCTGCTGTGGGCCGCCCTTCAGGAGCGGGCCGCGGCGGCGAAGGCCCCGGCGTTGCTCTACGCCGAGGCGGATGTCTCCCTGCGCGTGATTCGCGATCTTCTGAACGTCGGCGTCGATGAGGTCGTGGTCGACGACGAGGCGCAGTTCCGGCGGATCACCGGCTTTTTGGAGCGCACCTCGCCGGAGATGGCCGCCCGAGTGCGGCACTACCGCGGGCGCCAGCCGATGATGGAGCGCTACGGGGTCGAGGCGGCGATCCGGTCGACCCTCGATCGTCGGGCGCCCCTCCCGTCGGGCGGCTACCTGGTGATTGACGACACCGAGGCGATGACGGTGATCGACGTCAACAGCGGGCGCAACGTGGGGCGGGGTGGAAACCGGCTCGAGGACACGATCACCAAGACCAACCTGGAGGCCGCGGTCGAGGTGGTCCGCCAGCTGAGACTGCGTGACATCGGCGGCATCGTGATCATCGACTTCATCGACATGGATGACGTCGAGAATCGCCGTGCGGTGAAGGCGGTGCTCGACGAGGAACTGGCCCGAGACCGCACGCGCACCTTTGTGGTCGATATCTCCCCGCTCGGATTGGTGGAGATGACGCGCCAGAACATCTCGGATGGTCCGCGTGAGGTGATGACCGAGGCGTGCCCGAACTGCGACGGTGGTGTCGGCTTCGTCATCAGCGACGAGACCCATGCGATTGCGGCCGAGCGGGCGGTGCGCAAGAAGGCCGCCGCGTTGCCCCAGGGGGGCGTGACGGTGACGGTTCATCCCCGGGTTGCCGCGCTCCTGCGCGAAGGGGACGGTGAACGTCTGGAGGCCCTGGTCCTCGACCTGGGGCGCACGATCGCCCTGGAGCGCGACGGCAGTCTGGCGCCCGGCGCGGTCCGGGTGGTGACCTCCGCGCCCGACGGCGATTCTCCGTCCGGCGCGTCGCCCTCATCATGCGAGGCGACCCCGGAGGGCGATCGGGACGGCCAGCCGGCGCCGGAGACGGCGGCCGCCGACGCTCCGGAGCCCAGCGAACCCGAGGCCGAGACGCCCCGTCCGCGGTCCCGCAGGCGGGTCTCGAGTCGCTCTCGTGCCGCTCAGGCGTAGCACTCGGCGCGCCGGGTCGCTACAATCTCGCGTCGCTCATCATCGTCCAGGACAGGAATCGTGCCGGACTACGCCGTTATCGCCCTTGGGGGCAAGCAGTACCGAGTTTCTGAAGGCGAGCACCTGCTCGTCGACCGCGTCGACCACGAAGAGGGCGCGACGTTTGCGCCGCGCGTGCTCGCCACCGGTGCCTCCGGTGGCGAGATTGCCACCGGTGGTTCGGTGACCGCGAAGGTCGAGGAGCACGTGCTCGGCAAAAAGGTGCTCGTTTTTACCTACAAGCCGAAGAACCACTCGAGCCGGCGTCGCGGGCACCGTTCGCGTCTCTCGCGCGTGCGCATCGAGTCAATCACCGCTTGATACGCGGAAGGACGGGAGCGCCAAATGGCTCATAAGAAGGGTGGCGGTTCCAGCCGCAACGGTCGCGACTCCAAGCCGAAGATGCTCGGGGTGAAGGTGTTCGCGGGCCAGGTCGTGCCGGCCGGCTCGATCATCGTGCGCCAGCGCGGAACGAAGTTCCGTCCGGCCGACGGAACCGGCATCGGCCGCGACCACACGATTTTCGCCACCGTGACCGGTCGCGTCGAGTTCACCAACGGCCGCAAGGGGCGCCGGATCTTCGTGCACCCCGAGGAGCAGGTCACCGCCTAGTGCCTCGGCCGGCGCCGCCGGCCGTGTGGCCTCCGGTGCGGTTCGACCGGGCCGGGTCTCGCTGACATGCCGTTCACCGATCGCGTACAGATCCACGTTGAGGGAGGGCGCGGCGGTAACGGCTGTCTGTCGTTCCGCCGCGAGTCGCGGATTCCGCGCGGCGGCCCCGACGGCGGAAACGGCGGGCGCGGGGGAGCGGTGTGGCTGGTCGCCGACGACCAACTGACCGACCTCTCGCGTTTTCGCCACGCGGTGCACCACCGCGCGCGGGCGGGTGCCCACGGGGAGGGACGCCTGCGCCACGGGCGCTCCGGACCCGATTTGGAGGTGGCCGTTCCGCCGGGCACGCGCGTGATCCGCGACGGCGATCCGATCGCGTTGCTCGGGGCCGTCGGCGACCGGGTGATCGTCGCGCGCGGAGGCGACGGAGGGGTGGGCAACAAGGCCTTCGCCACCTCGACGCACCGCACGCCCCGGACCTCGACGCCCGGCACCGAGGGGGAGGCCACCTGGCTGACCCTCGAGTTGCGCCTGCCGATCGACGTGGCGG
>DAOKZF010000013.1:4403-8414 GCA_035325785.1 Miltoncostaeaceae bacterium | reverse complement strand
AACAGCGGCAAGAGCGCCCTGCTGGTGGCGCTGACCGGCGCGGCCGCCACCGTCGCTCCGTATCCGCAATCGACGCGGGAACCGGCTTTCGGGCCGTTGGAGGACGAGGACGGGCAGCTCTTCACGCTTGCCGACCTCCCCGGACTGGCCGCCGACGGCACTCCGCGCTCGGACGCGCGGCTCGGCCAGTTGGAGCGCGCCGCGCTGGTGATCATCTGCGTGCCGGTGGCCGACCCGGAGACCTTTCGGGTGGAGCTCGAGTGCGTTCGTCGGGGGATCGCCCCGTTCGCGCCGTCCACAGCGCGCGAGCTGGTGGTGGCCACCCATGCCGAGCCGGGGTGCGATCGCCCCGCGGGCGCCGACATGCTGGTCGACAGCCTCGGCGGCGCGGGCATCCCGCAGCTGCGCCGAGGCGTGATCGAGATTCTCAGAGAGGCCCGTGATGAGCGCCGCCGTGCCGAGGGGGGCGATCCGCCACAGGAACCCGCCGGGCGGTGAACATCACGGTGATCAAGGTGGGATCGTCGACGCTGGTGGCCCCCGACGGTCGCCTGCGCGAGACGGTTCTCGCCGCTCGGGTTGAGGAACTGGCCGCTCTGGTGGACGCGGGCGAGCATCCGATCCTGGTTTCGAGCGGGGCGGTTGCCTGTGGCCTTGGGCGCCTCGGGATCGACGACCGACCGACCGCTCTGGCCGATCTGCAGGCCGCCTCCGCGGTCGGGCAGGGGGTGCTCTTCCAGCGCTACTCCGAGCTGTTCGCCCCCCACGGGGTGGTTCCCGCACAGGTTCTGCTGAGCTCGGCCGACTTCGCCAACCGCGCCTCATATCTGAACGCGCGCACCACCCTGCGGCGTTTGCTCGAGTTGGGCACGGTGCCGATCATCAACGAGAACGACACCACCGCCACCGACGAGCTCACGTTCGGCGACAACGATGTGCTGGCGGCCCAGGTGGCGATTCTGATGGGCGCACGGTTGCTCCTGTTGCTCACCGACCGCGACGGCCTCTACGGGCCCGGCGCGGACGGTGAGCCGCAACTGTTGGGCGCGATACCCCCCGACACGTCGCCCGACAGCGTCGCCCTGGCCGATCTGTCCGGGTCGGGGATGGGACGCGGTGGCATCACCAGCAAGATCGCGGCGGCGGCGATGGCCGTCGGTGGCGGGGTTGCCTGCACGATCGCCTCCGGCCGCGACGATGGGGTGATTCCGGCGGCGGTCACCGGCGGAACGGTGGGTACGCGTTTCGCGGCCAACCGGCGTCACGAGTCCTCGTTCAAGCTCTGGTTGCGCCATGCGCGCACCGTGCGGGGCGACATCGAGGTGGATGCCGGCGCGGCCAGCGCGCTGCGCGAGCGGGGCACCTCGCTGCTGGCGGTGGGGGTGGTCGGGTGCGCCGGCAGCTTCCAGCCGGGGGATGCCGTGCGCGTGGTGGAAATGCCGGGGCGGGTGGTGGTGGGCAAGGGTATCGTGCGTCTTTCGAACGACGAGCTGCGCGCGGTTGCGGGTATGAAATCCGAGGCGGTGCGCACGTACTATCCGGAGACGGCCACCCCTGTGATCCACCGCGACGAGTTCGTCCTGGTGGGGCCGAAAAAGTCAACGCGGCGGGGATCGGCGGCGACCGGCTCTCCGTCCGACGCGAACGGACGTGGATGAGCGGATTGGAGCGAGTGGTTGCGGACGTCAGGGAGGCCAGTCGTCGGCTGGCCACCCTGACCGGTGCCGAGCGCAATGCCGTGCTCGAGGAGATGGCCGATGCGCTGGAGAGGCGCAGCGCGGAAATCCTCGCCGAGAACGCGCTCGACATTGAGGCCGCCAAGCGGGAGCGTTTGGCGCCGTCCCTGATCGACCGGCTCTATCTGGACGAGGACCGGATCCGTGACATCGCCGCGGCCGTGCGCAGGGTCGCCGCCCTGCCGGACCCGATCGGCGAGGTGGATGGTGGCCGCCGGTTGGAGAGCGGGCTGGAGATCATCCGCAGGCGGGGGCCGATCGGCGTGCTGTGGGTGGTCTACGAGGCGCGTCCCAATGTCACCGTCGATGCGGCGGCCCTGGCGGTGAAAAGCGGCAACGCGATCATCCTGCGTGGCAGCCGCAGCGCGCGCCGCTCGAACCTGATCATCGCCGAGGTGCTCGCCGGGGCCCTGTTGGAGGCCGACGCCCCGCGGTGGGCCGTGGCGATCCTGGGTCCGGATCGGGACGAACTCAAACGTCTGATCGGCGACGAGCGGGCGGTTGACCTGGTCATCCCCCGCGGTGGGGAGGCACTGAAGGCCTTCCTGAAGGAACACGCGCGCGTGCCGGTCATCTACGCCGCCTCCGGGAACAACCACGTGTATGTCGACGCGGACGCCGACGCGGACATGGCGGCGCGGATCGTCGTGAACGCGAAGGCGCAACGCCCGGGTGTCTGCAATGCCGCCGAGACGCTGTTGGTGCACGAGGCCGCCGCGCAACGGGTCCTGCCGTTGGTGGCCGAGCGGTTGCGCCAGGCCGGTGTCGAGTTGCGGTGCGATGAGCGCGCGCGCGCGATCGTCGGTGAGCGTGAGGGCGAGCGCACCGTGACCGACGAGGACTACGCCACCGAATACCTCGAGCTGATCATGGCGGTCCGGGTGGTCGAGAGTCTCGACGAGGGCGTGGCGCACATTGCCCGTTTCGGGTCGGGCCACAGCGAGGCGATCGTGACGTCCTCGCTCGCCTCGGCTCAGGCCTTCCAGGCGCGAGTCGACGCCGCGGCGGTGTATGTGAACGCATCGACGCGTTTCACCGACGGAGGCGAGTTCGGTATGGGGGCGGAGATCGGGATCTCCACCCAGAAGCTGCATGCGCGCGGACCGATCGGCCTGCGGGAGCTGACCACCTACAAGTACGTGGTGACGGGGGAGGGACACGTTCGCTGAGCGGCGGCGCATCGGGGTGCTCGGCGGCACGTTCGATCCGCCGCACCTCGGGCACGCGGTGATCGCGGGCGAGGCGCTGTGGCGCCTGAAGTTGGATGAGGTCCTGCTCATCCCGGCGCGCCTGCCGCCGCATAAGCCGGCCGGGACGCACGGGGATCCCGTTCAGCGACTGCGCTGGACACGGGCCCTGGCGGGTGGGAGACCCGGTCTGCGGGTGCGCTCCGACGAGATCGACCGACCCGGCCCCAGCTATACCGTCGACACGCTCACCGCGTTGGCGAGCGAATACCCGGACGCGTCCCTGTGGTTCATCATGGGCGCCGACCAACTGGGGGCTCTTCCCACATGGCACCGTTGGCGGCGGATCATCACACTCGCGCGCATCGCCGCGATTCCCCGCGCGGAGGTACCGTTGGCCGAGATCCGGCGAATCGCGGATCGCGTTGCTCCCGGTCGGGTGGACACGCTCGAGATTCCGCGGGTGGATATCTCCTCGACCCTGGTGCGTGAGCGCATCGCCGCCGGACTGCCGGTGTGGCATCTGGTGCCGGAACGGGTGCATGCGGCGTTGGCCGATGATGGTCTGGTACCCTCGGCCACCGTCCGAACTGAGGGGAGCGACCTCGCAGACCAGTGATTTGCCGCGCGCCGCCGCGAGCGCGGCCGACGCGAAAAATGCCCGTGACATCGTGCTGCTCGACATGCGTGGGCTGGTGACCTACACCGACCACATGGTGGTGTGCACGGGTCAGACCCCTCGCCAGACGAAGGCGATCGCCGACGACGTCCGTCGGGTGTTCAAGACCGAGTACCACCTGAGCCCACGCAAGGTCGAGGGCGACCGCGAGGGGGAGTGGATCCTGCTCGACTTCCTCGACGTCGTGGTCCACGTGTTCACACCCCAGGCGCGCGAGTTCTACCGTCTGGACCGGTTGTGGCATGAGGCTCCCCGAGAGGAATACGCCGTCGCGACCCCGTAGGCGCGGCGTTGGCGCGGATTGACGCGTCGGCCTTTCCCCGCCGCGTCCGGTCGCCTATACTGCGCCCGTTCCCGGGGGATTAGCTCAGCTGGGAGAGCGCTACGCTGGCAGCGTAGAGGTCACCGG
>DAOKZF010000013.1:0-4393 GCA_035325785.1 Miltoncostaeaceae bacterium | reverse complement strand
GGTTCGATCCCGGTATCCTCCACTGTGATTGGGGCCCCGCATCTGCGCGGGGCCTCAGTCGTTTTTTCGTTTGGCTCAGCGCCCCGGCGCCTGGGCGCGCCTGACCAGACCGAGGGCGTATGCGGGCCAGAAGTGGCCTCCGGGTGGCCCGCCGTTGCAGCTGCCATCCGACTCGCCGGGCGCCTTCACCCAGAGACCCGCGTCCATCAGGGGGTGGCCGGTGGCGGCCGTCGGTGCGGCTCCCAGCGCCCGTCCCGCGGGGTTGCACCAGTCTCCGGGTTTCGGCCCGGCGCCGTTACGGCCCGTATCGACCACGAAATGCGCTCCGCCGACCAGCCGCGAGACCCGTGTGCCGTACCGGATGTTCGCCGCCGTCGTGAGGAAGTTCGCCACGTTCAGCGAGAAGCCCCGCGCCCGCTGGACGCCGACGGCCCGCAGGCGGCGGGCCATTTCCCCCGCCGGCACCCAGGTGGCGTGACCGGCGTCCACATATACGGCTGTGTTCGGATTCGCCGCCAGCCGGGCGGTCGCCCAGCGCAGCAGGCTCAACCGCTGGCGCTGCAGGGGTGGCGACAGGCACGTCACCGCCGCCAGGGCGTCCGGTTCGACGATCACTCCCGCCGGGCCCGTGCCGATCCCGGCCGCCACGTCGGCGATCCATCGGCGGTAGGCCTGTGCCGACGGCGCGCCGCTGCCGGGGCCGAAGCAATCCCGCTGGGGGATGTTGTAGACGGCGAACACGGGCATCTGTCCCGCCGAGCGGGCCCGTCTCATCACCTGCGCCACGGTGGCGCGGATGTCCGGGTACCAGCTGCCGAGCCACATCACCTGCGGCTCCCGCGCAATCCGCTCCAATAGGGCCGCGTCCGCCGGGCGGTTCGTCTGCCACCGTGCGGCCTGCGCGTGGGGGCGACTGTCGGTGTCGACAAAGAGGGGGCGCCGCGCGAGGGGGTTTCCGGGAGCGACGGTCGGAGGCGACCCCGTTGCGGGAGCGCCGATCGCGCCGATCGCGCCGACGGGTCTCGGCGGCTGGGCGCTCTGGCCGACGGCCGCCTGAGCGGCGACCATGCAGGTTGTGGCGAGGAATCCCGCCAGAATGGTGGTGATCGTCCGTCCGCTCAAACGCACCGCTCCCATCGGTGGGTCCGCCCGGCGCGAGCGCGGCGGCCATCGGTCGCAGCGCTCGCCGTCCACGGCGGCGACCGAGTGCCCAGCGGAACACCCTTCACGCGCCCGTTCACGGAGCCGTGTGCGCCGATCCCGAGGCAGTCGCCCTGTGGACTCCGGGCCTGTCCAGACCGAGCGACCGTCCGCCCAACACACGCGAGGCGGATTGGCCGGCGCGGCCCCACGGCGACCAAACAGGGCCCCGTGATGTCCCCAGAGTAGACGATTCGCGCAACGTCGCTCACCGGTGGCCATGGGATTGACGGGTTCCAATGTGCCCGGCCCGACCGGGGTCGTCCGCGTGGGGTATGCTCCAGCGTCGTGAAACACACCCTTTCGGTTCTCGTCGAGAACAAACCCGGCGTGCTCTCGCGCGTCTCCGGCCTCTTCACCCGACGTGGCTTCAACATTGACTCCCTCGCGGTCAGTCCCACCGAGGATCCGGCGCGGTCGCGGATGACCGTCACGGTCGATGCCAGCCAGTTCCCGGTCGAACAGATCGCCAAACAGGTCGACAAGCTGATCAACGTGATCAAGATCCGCGACCTGGACCCCAAACACGCGGTGACACGCGAGCTCGCCCTGATCAAGGTCAGGGCGGATGCGGTCACGCGGGGACAGGTGATCCAGTTGGTCGAGATCTTCCGGGGCGAAGTTGTGGACGTGACCGCGGACTCGGTCACCATCCAGGTTGCGGGCGGTACCGAGGAACTGGTCAACATCGAGCAGCTGCTCGAGCCGTTCGGGGTGATCGAACTGGTGAAGACCGGCGTGGTCGCGCTCAGTCGCGGCAGTTCGGCCACCTGAGCCCGCACCAACCAGCGGGATCGACGCGGCTCCCGGCCGCGCACAGACGACGAGAAGCGCGAAACGACAACGGAGCGCAGATGTTCTACGACGACGACGCCGACCTCGGCCTGCTGTCCGGCAAGACCGTGGCGATCATCGGCTACGGCAGCCAGGGCCACGCCCACGCCCTCAACCTGCGCGATTCCGGCGTGAAGGTCGTGGTCGGTTTGCGCCCGGGATCGGCCTCGGTCGAGAAGGCGCGCCAGGAGCAGCTCGAGGTGCTGGAACCGGCCGCGGCCGCCGCGGCGGGCGACCTGGTGATGATCCTCACCCCGGATGAACTGCAGGCCGATATCTACCGGCGCGACATCGAGCCCGGGCTCACACCCGGAAATGCCCTCGTGTTTGCGCATGGTTTCGCGATCCACTTCGGTCAGGTGGTCGCGCCGGCCGGAGTCGACGTGATCATGTGCGCGCCGAAGGGGCCCGGTCATCTGGTGCGCCGCACCTACGCCGAGGGGGCCGGTACCCCCGGTCTGGTCGCCGTCGCCCAGGATGCGTCGGGCAACGCCATGGGCCTCGCGCTCGCCTATGCCAAGGGCATCGGCTGCACCCGCGCCGGCGTGATCGAGACCACGTTCGCCGAGGAGACCGAGACCGACCTGTTCGGTGAGCAGGTCGTCCTCTGCGGTGGTCTGTCCGAGCTGGTGCGCGCCGGCTTCGACACCCTGGTGGAGGCCGGCTACAACCCGGACCTGGCCTACTTCGAGTGCCTCCACGAGCTCAAGCTCATCGTGGACCTGATCTACGAGAAGGGCATCGCCGGGATGCGCTATTCGATTTCGAACACGGCCGAATACGGCGACCTGAGTCGCGGTCGGCGGATCATCACCGACGAGACCCGCGCCGAGATGAAGAAGGTGCTCTCCGAGATCCAGAACGGCGAGTTCGCCAAGGAATGGCTGCTCGAGAACCAGGTCGGCCGGCCCACCTTCAACGCCATCGCGCGCCGTCAGGGCGACCACCAGATCGAGAAGGTCGGCAAGCGGCTGCGCAGCATGATGAGCTGGATTGACGACAGCGAGGACTTCTAGGTCCGTCCGACGGATCGGCACGGCGTCACGAAGAGGAATGGAGCCGAGACCCTGACCACGCAGACGACACCCGGCGCTCCCACATCCACCGGTCCGGTGAGCGTTGGGGCCCTCAAGAGCACGCTGATGGTGCCCGGTCCGACCCCGTTGCCGCCCTCTGTGGTGGAGGCGGGGCAGCGGCCGATCATCTACGCCCGCAGCGGCGAGTTCGTGGAGATCTGGCGCGACATGGCGGCCCGCTTGGCGCGGGTGTTCCAGACCGAGGGAGAGGTGCTGGTCTACGCCGCGTCCGGCACCGGTGCCATGTCGTCGGCGGTGGCCAACCTCGCCCGACCCGGCGAGCGGGTGATGGGCGCCTCCAGCGGCCACTTCGGGAACCGGTGGGCCTCGATCGCCAAGGACCACGGTCTCGACGTCCTCCATCACGAAGGCGAATGGGGTGAGTCCCTCGATCCGCAGGCGGTGGCCGATGCACTGGCCGCCAACCCCGGGATCGAGGTCGTCTTCACCACCCAGAGCGAAACTTCGACCGGTGCCGTGAACGACCTTCCCGCGCTGCGCGAGGCCGTCGGCGATCGGCTGCTGGTGGTCGATGCGGTCTCCGGGCTGGGCGTGGTCGACCTGCCGATGGACCGCTGGGGGATCGACGTGGTCGTCTCCGGCTCCCAGAAGGGCCTGATGACCCCGCCGGGGCTGGCGTTTGTGGCGGCCAACGAGCGGGCGCTCGCCCGGTCCGCCGGGCTGGGCCCGGGGGGCTTCTACCTCGACTGGGAGCGGACCCGCAAGGGACAGAACCAGGATCCGCCGCGCACGGCGTTCACCCCGCCGGTGACGTTGGTCGCTCAGCTGGCCGCCGCCCTGGCCCACATCGAGAACGAGGGCCTGCAGAACGTCTTCCAGCGCCACCGCGTGCTGGGGCGGATGTGTCGCGCCGGCGTCCAGGCCCTTGGTCTGGAGCTGCTTGGATCCGAGAACCCCGAGGCGAACGTCGTCACGGCTTTCCGCGTACCCGACGGGGTGGAGGGCAAGGCCATTCCTCGCCTGATGCGTGACCGTTTCGGCATCACGATCGCCGGCGGTCAGGGCAAGCTCTCCGGGCAGATCTGTCGCTTCGGCCACTGCGGTTACTACGACTATCGCGATGTCTTCACCGCCGTCGGCGCCCTGGAGCTGGTGCTCGCCGAACTGGGGCGGCCCGTGCAGTTGGGCGCCGGTGCGGGCGCGGTGCAGCGCGTGATGGGCGAGGCGATGGGGGTTGTCGCGTGAGCCCGGAACCGGACACCAACGTGCGGGTGCTGGTCTGCGAAAAGATCGCGCCGGCCGGGGGCGCCTACCTCGCCGAC
>DAOKZF010000012.1:6763-14979 GCA_035325785.1 Miltoncostaeaceae bacterium | reverse complement strand
GGTGGGCACCGCGGTGCTGAGCGATCCGGCCCTGTTGCGTTGGGCGATCGACCGCCTCGGCGACCGGTTGGTGGTGGCCCTGGACGCGCGCCAGGGCAAGGTGGCCACCCACGGCTGGACGCAGGTATCCGACCGCGATGCGCGCGAGGTGGCCCAGGAACTGGTCAGCACCGGCGTGCGTCACCTCCTCTACACCGACATCGCCCGTGACGGCACGCTCGCCGGCCCGAACCTCCAGGCTCTGCGCCGTCTGGCCGATGCGGCGCCGCCCCTGCACATCATCGCCTCCGGCGGGGTGTCCTCCCTCGATGACCTGCGACGCCTGCGCGACCTCGGCGTGGCCTCCCTCACCGGCGTGATCGTCGGCCGTGCGCTCTACGAGGGACGTTTCACCGTCCAGGAGGCGTTGGCGGTATTGGCGGGTGAGGCGTGATCCGCGTCATTCCCTGCCTGGACGTCAACCGTGGACGGGTGGTGAAGGGGGTCAATTTCGTTGGCCTGCGCGACGCGGGCGATCCGGTGGAGCTGGCGGCGCGCTACGACCGCGAGGGCGCCGATGAACTGGTGTTCCTGGACATCACGGCCACCCACGAGGGGCGCGCCACCATCATCGACCTGGTGCGCCGAACCGCCGAGCAGGTGTTCATCCCCTTCACGATCGGCGGCGGTCTGCGCTCCGAGGACGACATCAGGGCGGTGCTGGCGGCGGGAGCCGACAAGGTGTCGCTCAACAGCGCCGCGGTCCGCGACCCCGATCTGATCACCCGCGCCGCCACGCGTTTCGGGTCCCAGTGCGTCGTCGTGGCGATCGACGCCAAACGCCGCGCGTCGGGCGACGGCTGGGAGGTGTACCTGAACGGTGGGCGGTTGGAGACCGGTCGCGAGGCGGTCGCATGGGCCGTCGAAGCCGCCGAGCGGGGCGCCGGGGAACTGCTGGTCACAAGCATGGACCGCGACGGCACACAGGTGGGATTCGACACCGAACTGCTCGCGGCGATCGCCGCCGCGGTGCCGATCCCGGTGATCGCCTCCGGTGGGGCCGGCACGCTGGAGCATTTTGCCCAGGCGGTGACCGACGGACACGCCGACGCGGTGTTGGCGGCCTCGGTCTTCCACGATTGCGTCTACTCGATCGCTCAGGTGAAGTCGGCGATGGCCGACGCCGGTCTCTCCGTGCGGATGTAGTAGCGTCAATCCGATGAGAGTGATCCGTACCGACAGAGCCCCCGCGCCGGTGGCCGGGGCGCCGTACAGCCAGGCGATCGGCGCGCCCGTGGGCGAGACGATCTACGTGTCGGGGCAGGTGCCGGTCGATCCGTCCACGGGGGGCCTGGTCTCAGACGACATCGCCGACCAGACCGCGATGGCGCTGAGCAACCTGTGCGCCGTCGTGGAGGCGGCCGGGGGGCGCCCCCAGGACATCGTGCGGTGCACGGTCTTCCTCACCGATCTGGCCGATTTCCCCGCGATGAACGCGGTCTACGGCCGGACCTTCGTGGATCGTCCCCCGGCGCGATCGACCGTCGGAGTCGCGGCACTACCCCTTGGTGCGCGGGTCGAGATTGACGCCATCGCCGTGCTCCCCGCCTGAACGCCGGACGTCCGGTCCGGGATCACTCCACCCAGGTGCGCTGTTCGATCAGGGCGTCGAGGGCGATTCGGTCGAGGTACCCGGACCATTCGGAAATCGGTCGACCCTCGTTCTCGGGGTCGCTCACCCATTCGCGCAGGCGCGCGGTGTGCTCCTCGAAGCGACGATGCAACTCGGTGTAGGAGAGATCCTCGAAACGCGCGAAGGCCTCGACCAACTCGGGTGCCACCGGGGCGATCTCGGCCAGACGGCGGGAAACGGACTCATCGGTCATTCCGTCCAGTCTAGCCGGCCGGCGGTCGGGCAAAATGATGTCGACTGACACCGCTCTGGCGGCACACCTCACCGGCCACCCCTTGGTGGCGCGCATCCGAACGCTGCTCGGTGCCGATTCGGTGTGCGCCGTGGGTGGGGTGGTGCGCGATGCTCTGTTGGCGCGCGCGCCGGGCGACGATATCGATCTCGTCGTTGAGGGCGACGCGCTGGCCCTCGCCGAACGGTTGGCCGAGCGGCTGCGGGCGCCACTGACTCTCTTCCCGCGCTTCGGGACCGCGGAAATCGCTCTGGATGACGGACGAATCGATATCGCCGGCGCGCGGCGGGAGCACTATCCGCGCGCCGGTGAGTTGCCGGAGGTGGAGCCCGGCACCCTGATGGAAGACCTGGCGCGGCGCGACTTCACCGTCAACGCGATGGCCTTCGGCCTGAGCGGTCCCCATGCGGGGCGGCTGCTCGATCCGCACGACGGCCGTCGTGATCTCGCCCTCGGTCTGTTGCGCACCCTGCGGCCCGGATCGCTGCGCGAGGACCCCAGCCGCCTGGTGCGCGCGGCCCGCTACGTCGCGCGGCTCGACCTGCGTTTCGCCGCCGAGGTGGAGGGGGAGGCGCGAGAGGTCGCCTCGGCCCTGGCGATCGACAATGCGCGGGTGGGCGAGGAACTCCCCCGGTTGCTGCGAGAAGCGACCGCCGCTCGTGCGCTGGCCACGCTCGCCGCGCTGGGCGTGCCGTGGATTGAGCCGGACCCCACGAGCAGGGTCGCGGCGGTCGATCGGGCGATCGAACGGCTGCCGATCGCGTCGGTGGAGTTCTGGGCGCTCAGGGCGGGAGCGGCGATCGTTCCGGCGGCGCTCGCCGTGGCCGCCATGCCCGGATGGGCGCGCGTGCAGGGACGTGAGGTGCGCGATGGCGAGTCCCTGGCGGCGGCGCTTGCCCGGGACCCGCGACCCTCGGCGGTCGATCGGCTGCTGCGGTCCGCGCGCCCCGCGGCCGTGATCGGAGCATGGGCCTGCGGCTGCGCCGAGGAGGCCGTCGCCCGCTGGTGGAACGTCGATCGGGAACGGACGCTGGCGATCTGCGGACACGACCTGCGCCGTGCCGGTGTGGCCGCCGGCCCGGCGATCGGCCGCGGTCTGCGCGCCGCGCGGGAGGCGATGATCGACGGGCGGGCGGATGACCGCGAACAGCAGCTGACGGTCGCGCTGCGTGGCGCCGGGCAGGACGAGGAGGGCGTACGGTGACCGACCGGCCGAAGGTCGTGGTTGTCGACACCGAGGGCCCCGTCCGAGCGGCCTTCACCACCAGGGCCGGCGGCGTCTCCCGCGGTCCGTGGGCGGCCCTCAACCTGGGCGCGGATGGGGGAGACGATCCGGCGTCGGTGCGCGCCAATCGGGAGCGTCTGGCCGCGCATCTGGCAATCGAAGCGCGCGCTGTCACGATGGTGCGCCAGGTCCACGGCGCCGACGTGCTGAGGGTGGACGCCCCAACCGACCCGGGGCTCTTCACCGGCGCCCTGCGCGGCTGGCGGGCGGCCGACGCGCTGGTCTGCCGGCGCGCGCAGGTTCCGCTGATGGTTCTCGGCGCGGACTGCCCGCCCGTCCTGATCTGGCGTCGTGACGGCGGCGCCGTCGGCGCCGCCCATGCGGGTTGGCGCGGACTGGTCGCGGGCGTGGTCGAGAACGCCGTCGCCGCCCTGGGCGAGCCGGCGGCCCTCGCGGCGGCCATCGGTCCCGGGATCGGGCCCTGCTGCTACCGGGTCTCGGCGGAGGTGGTCGAGGTGTTCCGCCGCCGGTTCGGCGACGCGGTCATCCACGGCGACCGGGTGGACCTTGCCGCCAGCGCCCGCCGAGCGCTGATCGCCGGTGGGGTGCCCGAGGGGTCCATCACCGCTTTGGCCACCTGCACGAGCTGCGACGGTGAGCGGTGGTTCTCACACCGGGCCAGCGGCGGTACCTGCGGGCGCCACGCCGGCATTATCTGGGCCACCGATGAGGGAGTCCCACATGCATGATCCCCAGGCAGTCGAGACCCTCCGCGTCCGGATCGCCGAGGTACGGCGGGAATTGGACCAGGCGGCCGTCGTGTCCGGGCGCTCTCCGGGCGCGGGCGAGCTGGTGCTGGCGGGCAAGTACATCCCGGCCGAACAGACCCCGCTGCTGATCGACGCCGGCGTCGGCGTGGTGGGGGAGAACCGCCTTCAGGACCTGCTGTCCAAGGCGGCCCTCGCCGAGGGACGGCTGACCTTCGACTTCATCGGCCATATCCAGCGGAACAAGGTGCGCGACATCCTCGGGCGGGTTCGGCTGATCCATTCGCTCGATTCCCCGCGGCTGGCCGCCGAAATTGCGCGCCGAGCGGCAGGTGAGGTACGGGTGCTCGTCGAAGTGAACATCGCTGAGGAAGCGACCAAGGGTGGTATTGTGCCCACGCAGCTGCGGGCATTCGTGGAGGATGTGTCGATCCATCCCAACCTCGTGATCGGTGGCCTGATGGTCATGCCCCCCCAACAGTCGGACCCCGAGCGGAACCGACCGTTTTTCGCCGCCGCGCGGCGACTGGTGGAGCAACTGCGCGAGGAATGGCTCGGACGACACGACCTGCGCGACCTCTCGATGGGCACCAGTCAGGACTATCGGGTCGCCGCCGAAGAGGGCGCGACCAAGGTCCGCATCGGGCGCGGCCTCCTCGCAGGAATTGGAACCACCGGCACGGGGATCTCGTAGATGGCCGTCAGCGATATGTGGCACCGCACACTCGTCTACTTCGGCATGGCCGATGACTCGGACGATTACGACGAGGAATACGATGACGATGCCGACCGTCGCTACAGCGAGCGGGAGCGTGACCGGGAGCGGCGCAGCCGCGCCCACGACGATCTCGAGCGCAGCTACCGCGAGCGGCCGAACGTGCGCCGTCTCGGGCCGCGGCGCGACGAGTACGACGACATCTTCGCCGACGACTCTCCTCGATCGCGCCCGCCGGTGATGCGCGCGGTCGACAGCCGGGCCCAGCCGGCCGAAGTGCACCTGGTGGTGCCCAAGAGCTTCAACGACGCCCAGCAGGTGGCGGACAAGTTCAAGGGCACGGTGCCGGTGATCCTGAACCTCCAGGGGGCCGACAACGACCTGGCCAAACGGTTGATCGACTTCTCCAGCGGCCTGACATACGCGCTCGACGGGGGGATGCAGCGGGTGGCGGACAAGGTCTTCATGCTGACCCCACGCAATGTGGAGGTGTCGGCCGAGGAGCGGGCCCGCCTGCTCGAAAAAGGCTTCTTCAACCAGTATTGAGCTCCGCCGAACACCTGACCGTCGGTCTTCTCGGCGCCGGTGCGATGGGCCGCGCGCTGCTGGCCGGAATGGCTCGCGGCCGCCCCGCAGTCGCGGCGAACGCCCTGATCTGCGACACGGTGCCGGAGGCCGTCGCCGCGGCGATCGTCGATGTGGGCGGTCGCGCGGCCGACCCGGCGCAGGTCGCCGGGGCGGACGTGATCTGCCTGGCGGTGAAACCGGGCGACGTTGCCGGCGCCCTGGATTCCCTGCGCTCGTCGGTGCGCGCGGACACCATCGTGGTGTCGGTCGCCGCCGGCTGGGATCTGGACCGCCTCTCCGCTCGGCTGCCCGGGGTGGCGCTGGTGCGGCTGATGCCCAACCTGGCGGTGCGCCACGGGGCCGGCGTCGTCGCGTTGGCCGCACGGGACCTGCCGGAGAACGCCCGCGCCCGGTTGGACGAGTTGCTCGCCCCGCTCGGCGCCGTGGTGGCATTGCCCGAGACGCTCTTCCCGGTGGCGACCGCGCTGGCCGGCAGCGGGCCCGGTCTGGTCGCACTGGTTGCTGAGGCGCTCGAGGAGGGGGCGGTCGGCGCCGGCCTCGGGCGTTCCCAGGCACGCGAAATGGTGGCGGCGGTGATCGCCGGTACCGGGGCCCTGCTGGCCGACGGCGGTGATCCGGCGCTGCTGCGCCAGCGCGTCAGCTCACCCGGCGGCACCACCGTCGCCGGAATCGCGGTCCTGGAACGGGGCGCCGTTCGCGCTCATGTTGCCGATGCGCTGGCCGCCGCCGCGCGTCGCGCCGGCGAGCTCTGAGCGGCCGTGGACC
This sequence comes from Miltoncostaeaceae bacterium, assembly GCA_035325785.1. Classification (GTDB taxonomy): domain Bacteria; phylum Actinomycetota; class Thermoleophilia; order Miltoncostaeales; family Miltoncostaeaceae; genus JAVJSF01. Next base: position 9,015 of record DAOKZF010000012.1, on the reverse strand, counting down.
ACGTGGTCACGTACATCAGTGCGCTGTTCACCGTGTACATCATCGTGATCTTCCTGCGGATCGTGCTCTCGTTCGCCCCCCGGCCCCCGATCGACGGGCCGCTGAGAGCGGTGTGGAACTTCGCCCATCAGAGCACCGACTGGTACCTGAACATCTTCCGTCGACTGATCCCCCCGGTCGGGATGTTCGACCTCTCGCCGATCCTCGCCCTGCTGGTGCTCTACATCCTGCGCGGTCTGATCCTCACACTCCTGTCCGGGTTCTGAATGGTCTCGCCCGCGCTGCCGGACTGGATCAGCCCGACCGCGGACGGAGTGATCCTGGCGATCAAGGCGGTTCCTCGGGCGCGCGCCACCCGTGCGGTCGGCCTGCAGGCCGGCGCGGTCCGGGTTCAGATCGCGGCGGCACCCCACCACGGGCAGTCAAACGCCGCGCTGTGCGCCTACCTGGCCGAGTGCGCCGGGGTCCGGCCGGCGGCCGTGCGGTTGCGCCGCGGCTCCTCCGGGGCGCGTAAGCTGATCGAAGTGAACGGCGACCCCGACCAGCTGGTGCGAAACCTCACCGAACGATTCGGTCCTCTGGCGGACGGGGCCTGATGAACGCGATCGGGACGCGGGAACAGGTGCTTCGGGCGATCGCGCGGCGTGAGCGGCGCGAGGCGCGCTCGCGTTGGAAACTCGCCGGTCTGCTGGCCGCGGCCGTGCTGGTGGTCGATCAACTGGCGAAGATCGTCGTGCGCGCGTCGCTGGAGCCGCGCGACAGCATCGACCTGGTGCCCGGTCTCGCCCTCACACGCGTCAACAACACCGGGATCGCCTTCGGCCTGTTCCCCGGTCGGGCCTCGATGATCTCCCTGCTGACACTGCTGGCCCTGTGCGCGATCGGCGTCGCGCTCGCCGGCCTGGTGACGCGCAATCCCCTGGTGGCGGCCGGGGCGGGCATGCTCATCGGCGGCAGTCTGGGCAACCTGATCGATCGGGTCCGCTTCGGCGCGGTGACCGACTTCATCGACCCGGCGCGCTGGCCCGCCTTCAACCTGGCCGACGTGGGCATCGTGGTGGGCTCCTGCCTGATCGTTGTTGGCCTGCTCAACGAGGAGGGGCCCGCCGAGCCGGACGGCGAACCTTGAGCGCCGACGCGCCGGCCACGGTGCGCGTGGTGGTCGAGGGCGAACTGATCGGTGCCCGGCTGGACAGCGCCGTCGGGAACCTCGACCCGGTCGGGAGCCGGGCGGAGGCACAACGACTGATCGAGGCCGGGCGGGTGCACGTCGACGGGGCGGTTCGCGCGAAGCGTCACCGGTTGAGCGCGGGCGAGGTCCTGGAGGTACGAACCGCGCCGCCCGCGCCGTCCACGTTGACACCCCAGCCGGACGTGCCGTTCTCGGTCCTCTATGAGGACGAGCACCTGCTGGTGGTGGATAAGCCCGCCGGAGTGGTCACCCACCCCTCGGCCGGTCACTCCGAGGGCACGCTGGTGCACGGCCTGTTGGCTCACGCGATCGCCGGCGGGGACGATCCGACCCGTCCGGGAATCGTCCACCGACTCGATCGGGACACCTCGGGGCTGCTGGTCGTCGCGAAATCGGAGCGGGCCCACCGGCGGCTGCAGCGGCTGCTGCGCGCGCGGGAGATCACCCGCGAATACACGGTGCTGGTGCACGGCCAGGCGCCGCCGGCGCGCACCATCGACCGACCGATCGGTCGCGATCCGCGGATGCGCACACGCATGTCGGTCCGGGTGCCGGAGGGGCGCGGGCGCGAGGCGGTCACCCACCTGCGGTTGCTGGAGCAACTGGGCGACCACGCCCTGCTGCGGGTCCGCCTCGATACGGGCAGAACGCACCAGATCAGGGTGCACCTGGAGGCCGAGGGTCTGCCGGTGGTGGGCGATCCGGTGTACGGACGTCGACACAACCCCTTCGGGCTGAACCGACAGTTCTTGCACGCCTCGCGCTTGGTCTTTCCCCATCCCGACAGCGGGCGCATCATCGACATCACCAGCCCGCTGCCGGACGACCTGGAGGCGGTGTTGGCGGCGGCCCGCGCACGGGCCGCCGAGCGGGTCGGAACCCCCACCGGACGCGGCTGGTCGTGAGCCCGTCCGGCCGCGCGTCTCGGCGCGCCGCGGAAACTGGCTAGACTCCCTCGTCGCACGTCAACCCTCTCCCCGGCTCATCCGGTCGATGGTGGTGCCCTCAGGGGTCCATCGGCCCGGGCCGGCTTGCATCGTTCAACCATTCCGGCAAGGAG
>DAOKZF010000012.1:0-6753 GCA_035325785.1 Miltoncostaeaceae bacterium | reverse complement strand
AACGTGACCATGAAGCAGCTGCTGGAGTCCGGTGTCCATTTCGGGCATCAGACCCGCCGCTGGAATCCGAAGATGAAGCGCTACATCCTCGGCGAGCGCAGCGGCATCTACATCATTGACCTCCAGCAGACCATCCAACTGCTGGAGCAGTCCTGCGACGTGGTGCGCGCGATCGCGCAGCGTGGCGGGACCGTGCTGTTCGTCGGCACCAAGAAGCAGACCCAGGACGCGGTCGCCGACAACGCCGCCCGCTGCGGCATGCCGTACGTCTCGCACCGTTGGCTCGGCGGTCTGCTGACCAACTGGGGCACGATCTCGCAGCGGATCCGACGCCTGCACGAGCTGCGCACCCAGAAGAAGGGCGGACAGCTCGAGCTGCTGCCGACCCGCGAGCGGCTCGCCCGTGAGGCCGAGCTGACCAAGCTGGAGACGAACCTCGGCGGCGTGGCCGACATGCAGCGCCTGCCCGACGCGGTCGTGATCGTCGACCTGAAAAAGGAAGCGATCGGCGTGCGCGAGGCGAACCGCCTCGGCCTGTCGGTGATCGGCCTGGTCGACACCAACTGCGACCCGGATGACGCCACCTACGTGATTCCGGCCAACGACGACGCCATTCGCTCCTGCAACCTGATTCTGGGTGCTCTGGCCGATGCGGTGCTCGAGGGGCGCGGCACGCACCCCAGCCCGGAGATCGTCGCCAGCGCCGAGGAGATCCCGGCGGAGGAACTCGCGGCCTCGTCGGTCGCCGAGACCTCCACCTCCGATCAGCCCGCGACCGCGGAGGCCGCATCGTGAGCCCGACCATTAGCGCCAGCATGGTGAAGGAACTGCGCGAGCGGACCGGCGCCGGGATGATGGACTGCAAGAAGGCGCTCGAGGAGGCCGGCGGGGACCTGGAGACCGCAACGGCCGAGCTGCGCAAGAAGGGCCTTGCCGACGCCGCCAAGCGTGCCGGACGCGCCGCGAACGAGGGCATGGTCGACAGTTACATCCACGCCAACGGACGCGTCGGTGTGCTGGTCGAGGTCAACTGTGAGACCGACTTCGTCGCCCGAACCGAGCAGTTCCAGGCGTTCGTGCACGATGTCGCGCTGCACATCGCGGCGATGAAGCCCCAGTTCCTCAACATCGATGAGGTACCCGAGGACTTCATCGCCGCCGAGCGCGCCATCTACGAGGACCAGGCGAAGGACATTCCCGAGCGGGCCCGCGAGAAGGCGATTGAGGGCAAGCTCCAGAAGCAGCTCAAGTCGCTGTGCCTGTTGGAACAGGAGTACGTGAAGGATGCCGGCGAGAAGAAGCCGCGCACCATCGAGGCCCTGCGGGTCGAGATCGCGGCCTCCCTGGGGGAGAACGTCACCATCCGGCGCTTCGCCCTGTTTGAGCTTGGCCAGTAGCGCTCACCCCGAGCCGGGGACGCCCAGCGCGTCCCCGGACCGCCCGGCGGTGTTCCGCCGCGTGGTGCTGAAACTGTCCGGCGAAGCGCTTGCCGGTGACGGTTCGAACGGCATCGATCCGAACCGAATCGGGGCGGTGGCCCGCCAGGTTCACGAGGCGGTGGCCCGGCGCGTCGAGGTCGCGATCGTGGTGGGCGCGGGGAACATCTTCCGCGGCCTGCAGGGGGCGTCGGCCGGCATGGACCGGGCGAGCGCCGACTACATGGGCATGATCGCCACCGTCCTGAACGCCCTGGCGATTCAGGATGCGATGGAGAAGCTCGGCCTGGTGACACGCGTGCAGTCGGCGATTTCGATGCAGGAGGTCGCCGAGCCATACATCCGCCGCCGAGCCATGCGTCACCTCGAGAAGGGGCGCGTGGTGATCTTCGCCGGCGGCACCGGCAACCCGTTTTTCACCACCGACACCACGGCCGCCCTGCGCGCGCTCGAGATCGGGGCGGATGCCATCCTGATGGCGAAGAACGGGGTGGAGGGCGTGTTGGACGCCGACCCACGCGAGGTTCCCGACGCCACCCTGATCCCGCGGCTCAGTCATATGGAGGCGATCGAGCGCGGCCTGCGGGTGATGGATACCACCGCCCTCACCCTGTGCATGGACAACCGCCTGCCGATTCACGTGTTCAACATGGGCGACGAACGGAACATCGACCGCCTGCTCGACGGTGAGCGGGTCGGCACGGTCGTCACCACCGAGTAGCTCGAAACGAGGGAGCCGATGCAGGAGCGACTGAAGGACACCAAGCGGCGCATGGAGGGGGCCAGCAAGGCCCTTGCGTCCGAGTTCGCCACCGTTCGCACCGGTCGCGCATCGACGGCGCTGCTCGATCGCGTGACGGTGGAGGCCTACGGCACCGAGACGCCCCTCAACCAATTGGCGGGGATCAGCGCCCCCGATGCGCGCACGATCAGCGTGCAGCCGTACGACCAGAGCATCCTGGGCGCGGTGGAGAAGGCCCTGCTCGAGTCCGACATCGGCCTCAACCCGAACAACGACGGCAAGATCATTCGTCTGGCCGTGCCGATGCTTACCGAGGAACGGCGCAAGGAACTGGTGCGTCTGGCCCACAGGATGGCCGAGGAGGCCCGAGTGGCGGTGCGCAACGTGCGCAAGGATGCGTTGAAGGAGTTCAAAGCCGAGGAGAAAGAGGGCGCGATCTCCCGCGACGAGCTCGCCCGCGCGGAGGCCGAGGTCCAGAAGCTCACCGACGCCGAGGTGGCGGCGATCGACGGGCTGTTGGCGCGCAAAGAGGAAGAGATCCTCGAGGTTTGACCGGATCGGTCGGCGCACGGGGTCGTTCTCCCCGATGACGATTCTCGCCCGGTGGCGAGCGGCGCGCAGCGCCTTCGGTCGCGAGCGGGCCGTGCGCCCCGTCACGATCGACGACGGCATGGCGGTGCCCCGCTCGGTGGCGATCATCATGGATGGCAACGGCCGCTGGGCGCGCGAGCATGGGTTGCCGGTGAGCGCCGGCCATCGCGCCGGGGCGCGTGCCCTGAAACGGGTGGTGCGCGCCGCCGGGGACGCCGGCGTGCAGGACCTCACCATCTACTCCTTCTCGACCGAGAACTGGTCGCGCCCGTTGGACGAGGTCGAGGACCTGATGGGGCTCTTTCGCGAGATGATCGATCGCGAGGTGCCCCAGCTGCACGCCGAGGGAGTGCGCGTGAGGTTCGTCGGGCGAATCGATCGCCTCGATGAGCCGCTGCGCGCGCGGATCGCGCAGGCCCAGGAGCGGACGGCCGCCAACACGCGGCTCAACCTGTACATCGCGATGAACTACGGTGGCCGTCAGGAGATCGTGGACGCCGCGCGTCGTTTCGCGAGCGAGTGCGGCCCGGAGGCGGGGATCGAGGAGTTTGCGCGCTGCCTCTACGCGCCGGAGTTGCGCGACCCGGAGCTGGTGATCCGCACCAGCGGTGAACTGCGCCTGTCGAACTTCCTGCTCTGGCAGAGCGCCTATTCGGAACTGTATTTCTCTCCGCTCATGTGGCCCGACTTCGACGAGGTGGCGCTGCAGGGCGCCCTCGCCGATTATGCGAGCCGGCAGCGGCGCTTCGGAGGGCGGGCGGCATCCTGAAATCACGCATATTGGTGGCGGTTCCCGGAGTGATCGCGGCGATCGTCGCGGTGGTGCTCGGCGGGCCGTTGTTCGTGGCGGTGATGCTCGCGCTCGCCGGCCTGGCGCTGACCGAGCTCTACAGCCTGACCGCGGCCTCGCGGCCGTTGCGCTGGGCCGGCTACACCGGCGCGGGATTGGTGATCGTCCTCGCCTGGCTGCACGACAACCCCGAACACGGGTTGCTGATCGGCCTGACCATGTCGCTGATCCTGATTGCGGTGGCGGCTCTGATGCTCCCGCGTCGGGATGATGTCACCACGCGTATCGCGGTCACCGCGCTCGGGGTGGTCTACATCGGCATGCCGCTCGCGACCCTCGCGATCACCCGGGAGCTCCCGCACGGGGCTCAGGCGGTCACGAACGTCCTGGTCGGTGTGTGGGTGTTCGACACGGCGTCGTTCATCGGTGGGCGCCTGTGGGGGCGCCGTCCGATCGCCCCGATCACCTCGCCGCGCAAGACGGTCGAGGGGGCACTGGTCGGTCTGGTCAGCGCGACGCTTGGCGTCTGGGTTGCCGGTCTCTACATGGACTGGATCAACGGCTGGCAGTCGCTCCTGCTGGGCCTGGCGATCTGCCCCGCGGCCTTCATCGGCGACCTGTTCGAATCGTTGCTGAAGCGCGATGTCGGCGCGAAGGACTCCGGGCGGATACTGCTCGGCCACGGGGGCGTGCTCGACCGGTTCGATGCCATGCTGTTCGCGGCGCCCGTGGCCTACGTCCTCACGGTCGCCCTCGTCTACTGACCGCGGAGGACCGATGAACCTCGACCTGCTGAGTGAGCTGTGCGAAACCCCCGGTACCTCCGGCCGTGAGGAACGGATCCGCGCGCTGGTGCGCCGCGAGCTGGAGCCACTGTGCACCGAGGTTGAGGTCGACCCGCTGGGCAACCTGATCGCCCGACGCGCGGGGTCCGGCGGGCCGCGGGTGATGCTCGCCGCCCACATGGACGAGATCGGTTTCATGGTCACCCACATTGAGGAGGGGGGCTTCCTGAGGGTGCTCCCGCTGGGGGGATTCGACCCGAAGACCCTTTCGGCTCAGCGGGTGATCGTGCATGGGCGCGAGGATCTGCTGGGGGTCTTCGGCTCCCGTCCGGTCCACATCATGACCGACGAGGAGAAAAAGCAGCCGCCCAAGCTCGAGGACTTTTTCGTGGATGTCGGCCTGCCGGCAGAACGGGTGCGGGAACTGGTGCGCCGGGGCGATGTGGTCACGCGCGAACGGGGGCTGACGCGCCTGGGCGATCTGCTGACCGGCAAGAGCCTCGACAACCGGGCGGGCCTGTACGTGATGATCGAGGCCATGCGCGCGCTGGGCGAGCACCGCTGCGAGGTGGTGGCGGTCGCGACGGTGCAGGAGGAGGTCGGCCTGCGCGGCGCGCGGGTGGCGACCGGTCGGGTGCGTCCGGATGTCGGTCTGGCGATCGATATCACGCTGGCCAATGATGGCCCGGCGGCGAAACCGCACGAGCGGATCACCGAGGTGGGCGCCGGTGCCGCGATCAAGGTGTACGACAGCAGCGTGATCGTGCCCGGCGAGATGGTCGACCATCTGGTCGCCGTCGCCCAGGCCCGCGACATCCCCCACCAACTGGAGCTGATGACCCGCGGCGGCACCGACACGCGCGAGGTGCAGCTGTCGGGTGATGGGGCGATCGCCGGTTGCGTGTCGATTCCCACCCGCTACGTGCATCAGGTGGTCGAGACCTGCCACCCCGACGACCTCGACGCCTGCGTCGCCCTGGTCGCCGCGTTCTGCGAGACCGCTCACGAATTGGTCGAGGCCCGTTAGCCGAGCGTTCACCGACCCGCGCGACCGGACGGCTACCATCGCCGGCGTGAAACGCATCCTCGTTCTCGGGTCGACCGGTTCCATCGGCGTGCAGGCGCTCGAGGTGATCGACGCCGCCCCCGACATGGTGGCCTGCGGCCTGGCCTGCGCGCGGCGGGTCGACCTGATGGGCGCGCAGGCCGCCGCCCACGCGGTCGAACATACGGTGTGCGCCGCCGGCGGCGGCACGCTGGAGCACGAGGAGGATCTGGCGTCCCTGATCGACCGCAGCGCCCCGGACATGGTGCTGAACGCGCTGGTGGGGGCGGCCGGCCTGCGTCCGACCCTGGCGGCCCTGGAGCGCGGCATCGATGTTGCGCTGGCCAACAAGGAGAGCCTGGTGGTCGGCGGCGAGCTGGTGCGCGCGGTTCGCCACCGCACCGGCGCCCGTCTGGTGCCGGTCGACTCCGAGCACTCGGCGCTGTTCCAACTGCTGGAGGGCGTGCCGTCCGAGCGGGTGGTTTCGGCGATTCTGACGGCCTCCGGCGGGCCGTTTCGCGGCCGTAGCGCGTCGGAGTTGGAGCGGGTCGGCGTGGGCGACGCGTTGAGCCATCCGACCTGGTCGATGGGCGCCAAGATCACCATCGACTCGGCAACCCTGATGAACAAGGGTCTCGAGGTGATCGAGGCCCACCACCTGTTCGATCTGCCCTATGACCGAATCGAGGTGCTCGTGCACCCCCAGTCGCTGATCCACGCGCTGGTGAGGCTGGACGATGGCAGCGTGCTGGCCCACTGCGGACCGCCCGACATGCGGGTGCCCATCGGCCACGCGTTGCGTCATCCGGCCCCACCCCCGGCGCGTGAGCCGATCGATCTGGTCGGGCGCAGAATCGAGTTCGAGGCGCCCGACGAGGAGACCTTCCCCTGTCTGGCGCTGGCGCGCGCGGCCGGGGCCGCCGGCGGTACCGCTCCGGCGATCCTCAACGCGGCCAACGAGGTGGCGGTCGCCGCGTTCTTGGCCGGGCGGCTGCCGTTTCCCGGCATCGCCCGGGCGGTCGCCGACGCGCTCGACGCGCTCGAGGGCGGGCCGGCGGACGACCTGGAGACCGTGTTGGACGCCGACCGACGCGCGCGTGAGCACACCGAGAACCGACTCGCGGAGGTCGCCGGATGGTCGGCCTGAACATCCTCTGGTTCGTCCTGATCCTGATGGCGCTGGTGCTGGTGCACGAGGCCGGTCACATGGTGGTCGCCAAGTGGTGCGGCATGCGGGTCGAACGCTTCTCGATCTTCTTCGGCCGGCCGCTGTGGCGCCGCACCGTCGGGGAGACCGAGTACGCGCTCGGATGGATCCCTCTGGGCGGCTACGTGAAGATCACCGGCATGACCCGCGCGGAGGA
>DAOKZF010000011.1:15159-15670 GCA_035325785.1 Miltoncostaeaceae bacterium | reverse complement strand
CGATGCGTCCTGCGGATCGTTTCTGGGGGGAGCGCCGATGCTCGGCGCCATGGCCGCGCTCCTCACCGGTGGAGGAGACCCGCGTGTGGCCGAACGGGCGGTGGCGCTCGCGGGAGCCGGCGCGGAGGCGAGCGGCGCCTGCCCGGCGGGCGAGGGGCTCTCACGGGCGCGCGCCGCCCTGGCCGACGGCACGGCCCTGGGCGCCGCCGCGGTGTGGGGCGAACCGCAGCGCCTGCTGCGCGCGCGCGTTCACCACACCGTCTGCGCACCCCGGGCGGGAGTGGTCGCCGATATCGATCCGTGGGCGCTCGGGGAGGCCGCCCGGTGGGCGGGCGCCGGGCGGCTTCACCCGGTGCAGCTGGTGGACCCCGGTGCCGGCCTGGAGCTCCTGGTCCATCCGGGCCAAAGCGTGGACGTCGGCGAACCGGTCATGGTCGTCCACGCCTCCGACTCGTGGGTCGCCGAACGGGCCGAACAGCTGGCGCTCGCGGGCGTGCGGTTCGCACAGGAT
>DAOKZF010000011.1:3521-15149 GCA_035325785.1 Miltoncostaeaceae bacterium | reverse complement strand
CACGTTCCGCCGATTGACGATCCGCGATCCGAAGTTCCCCTCACCCGCCGGCCCGGACGAGTTGATCGAGCGGGTGGTCGGTCGCCGGATCACGGCGGTGGACCGGCGGGGAAAGTACCTGCTGCTGGCCCTGTCCAGCGGCGAGGACCTGGTGATTCACCTGCGCATGACCGGGGAGCTGCGCTGGCGGCCGGGCGCACCGGACGAGGGCGAGCGTTTCGTGCGCGCCGTGTTCACGCTCGATGACGGCGCCAGCGTGACCTTCGCCGATATGCGCCGTTTCGGCCGCGGCTGGGTGGCCCCCGGCGGTTCGCAGGGGCGGCGTCACTGGGATGACCTGTTGGGGGTCGAGCCTCTCTCGCCGCGCTTCAGCGCGTCCCTCCTGGAGGGGTTGCTCGCCGGTCGGCGCGGTCCGCTCAAGGGTGCATTGCTGAACCAGCGCCTGATCGCCGGGTTGGGGAACATCTATGCCGACGAGGTGCTCTTCGCCGCGGGCCTTCACCCCGAACGCGTGGCCGGCTCGCTCAGCCGCGCCGAGACGGTGGCCCTGCATGCGGCGATCGTCGATCGGGTTCGCCTGGCGGTGGATTCCGGCGGCTCGTCGATCGACACCTATCGTGACGCGCTGGGCGACTCGGGGTCGATGCAGGACCACCTGCGGGTGCATCTGCGCGCGGGCCGCCCGTGCGTGCGCTGTTCCGACACGGTCGTGAAAACGCGGGTGGTGCAGCGCGGCAGCTACTGGTGTCCCACCTGTCAGAGGCGGTGAGCGGCCGATGGTGAGTCAGATCGCGGGTTTTCGCGTCGGCCATTGGACCGATGAACGGGCCGGTACGGGTTGCACGGTGATCATCCCGCCGCCCGGTACGGTGGCCGGCGCCGAGGTGCGCGGGGGTGGGCCCGCCTCGCGCGAGCTGGAGTTGCTGTATCCGACCACCTCCGTCTCGACGATCACCGCCCTGTGCTTCGCCGGCGGGAGCGCGTTCGGGTTGGAGACCGCCGGCGGTGTGATGCGCTGGTGCGCCGAACGGGGAATGGGCCACGACACCGGCGCGGCGCGCGTGCCGGTGGTGCCGGCCGCCTGCATCTACGACCTCGGGTTCACGGGCAACGCCCGTCATCCGGGCGCCGACGAGGGGTACGCCGCCTGCATGGCCGCGGTGGAGGGACCGCATGAATGCGGCAGCGTCGGGGCGGGCACCGGGGCGACGCTGGGCAAGTTGAGGGCCGCCGACGGGTGGTGCAAGGGCGGGGTGGGGGCGGCCGCCGTGCGCACCCACGACGGTGTTTCGTTCGCCGCCCTCGCGGTGGTCAACGCGTGGGGCGACGTGATCGACGCCGACGGTTCGGTGATCGCCGGCGCGGTCGGCGAGGATGGGCGTTTTGTGTCGGCCGCCGCGCGCGTCTTGACTCATCCGCCCGACCATCCGCGCCTTCGGGCCCCGGCGAACACCACCCTCGTGTGCATTGCGACCGACGGGCGCCTCACCAAGACCGAGGCCGCCCAGGTTGCGCGCATGGCGCACGCCGGCATGGCGCGGGCGGTCTCCCCGGTGCACACGCCCTTTGACGGCGACCTGGCGGTCTGCCTGGCGGCCGGGCGTCGGCCGGTGTCGCCGTTTGTCGCCGGGGTGGCGGCGGCCGAGGTGGCGGCGGGCGCGATCCGCGATGCGGCGGGTCGCGTGCGGTCCCTGCGCGGGGTGCCGACCGGCGCCGAGCGGCGCGCCTCGGCCGGGTACTGACCTCAGCGTCCCCGGCGGGACTCTCGGTCGGCGGCGCGCGCCTGTTCGCGGGCGATCGACTCCTCGAAGCGGCGGATGATGTCGTCCGGCACGCGCCCGCGGGGGGCATCCGGGTCGAATCGCGGTGGCGCCACCCGCCCGGTCGCTCCCTGCTCGTCGTCGTCGACGGCCACATCCGCCGGCGCTCCGGCGGGCGGGGCATCGTCGTCCTGCGGGCGAGTGTCGGTGGGGGCCAGGAACTGCTCCAGGGGGCGCCCCTCCTCGGGGATCGCCAGGTCATCGGGCAGCGCGAACGCGGACGCCGCATCCCGTTCGTCGGGCGCGTCGGCCGTGTCCTCGGTCGGATCGGCCTCGTGCTTCACCGCGCCGGCGTCGATCACGGGCAGCGCACCGGTGTCTCCCCGTCGATCCTCATTCTGGTCCCGATCCGGGGGCGGGGAGTCGCTTTCGGTGGCCGTGACCGCCGGGAACGTCGCGGTGCTCTCATTCGGGGAGGGGGTCTCATCGGCGTTCCGCGGCGGGTCGTCGGTCTGGGTGAGACCGAGCGGACCGACGGGCGGGACCGGCGCGGCGTCGGCGCGTCCGTCGAAGGGGCGCTCCTCGTACAGGACATCCTCACCGCGCACCACCTGGATGACCCAGGAGGCGGCGTCCTCGGGGTGGATGACCTCGAGGCGGCGCCGCTCGTGGGCGGCGGCCTCGCGGGCATCGCGTTCGCTGCGGTGCTCCGAAATCACGCTCAGCTGGGAGGTGGCCGAGCCGGAATGGCCCAGCATCACCACCTCGTAGCGACGTCGGAACCTCATCCGTTCTCCCTCCGGGCGGGTGCGGGTGGTCGGCGCAACCGATGTCCTGCGGTGGGTGCCGACGCGGTCGGGTCATCTGCCGCATGCCGATTTCGGCACCCGTGTGGCGCGGCGCTCAGGCGTCGACTCCCGTGGTGGGGATGGACATCCGCAACGGCGCGGTGTCGACGCCGGCCTCGGCCGCCAGCGCCTCGATCCGTTCGGCGGTCTCACGGGCGGCGTCGGCGTCCCTCGGTGCGGCGTTGTGTGCCACGAACCACGCCTCACGGCAGAAGTAGGCCAGTCGCTGCTGGCGATCGGGTCGACGCATGCCGGCCTGCGCCTCGCGTTCCAGATACGTGAGGATTTCGTGGCATTCGCGGCTCGACCAGTCGCCGGAGGTGCTCTCGTGGCGCTTGCGCCCCAGGATCCACCAGATGAACAGCAGCAGCGGCAGCTTGATCAACAGGAAGGCCGCCAACGTCCACCCGGCGACGGCGGTTTCGCCGAAGATGGTGCCGAACATCATCGCCATCGCGGTGGCGAACGCGATCGCGAGCATGGCGGCCGCCACGACCACCATCACCCGCATGCCGTGCAGTTCGCCCTCGTGGTCGACGAACAGCCGGGCCATGAGCGAACGGCGCCCGACGGGGGAGGTCGGATCAGTCATGGCGACAAGCGTAGCAGCGTGCGGGCGACCCGCCCCGCGTTGCGCGGGCGAGGGCCCTTTGCCAGAATATTTACGCGACCGATATCCGTTTTCGAGCGAGGAGCACCATGGTCACGCTGACACCGAAGGCCAAAGATCGTCTGCGTGTTCTGCTCGGCGAGGATGGGTCCGAGGGTGCGGGCCTGCGGGTCCAGGTGATTCCCGGCGGGTGTTCGGGTTTCGAGTACGACCTGTCGTTGGGCGCGGCGGCCGACGGCGATCGGGTGCTGGATGAGGACGGCGTGCGGGTGATCGTCGACCGGTTCTCGTTGCCGTACCTGGACGGTGTGGAGCTGGACTACGAAGAGGGTTTCCAGGGCGCGGGGTTCCTGATCAACAACCCGAACGCGGCCGGATCCTGCGGCTGCGGCAAGAGTTTCACCGCCTGAGCGGTATTCCGGCGGCGGGGATGAGCCCGCGTCGGCGCGCGCATATCGCGCCGCGCTGAGCGACGGCGTCCGACCCGTCCATTAACGTTCCTCTTCCGATCGGCCCGGAGGAGGAGCGATGAGCGAGGCCAACTGGTATCCGGACCCGACGCAGCCCGGCCGGCTGCGCTATTGGGACGGTGACGCCTGGACCGAGCATGTGAGCGTGAATGGCGAGGTGGCGAGCGATCCGCTGCCGGGAGCATCCGGTGCGACCGCGCCAGCCGCCGGAGGGCCACCGTCCAACGCGTCGCCCTCGGCCACGCCTCCCGCAGCGATGCCGACCGACGCCGCGCAGGCGGGTCATGCGCGGGAACCCGACGCGGTCGCGGCGGTGGCGTCCCCGCCGGGTCGACGCCAGCTCGGTGAGCTGTTGCGCGATGCCGGTCCGGGCGGTTCGACGCTGTTGGGGCGCGCGGGCTTCCTGCTGGCGGCGCTCGGAGGGGTGGTCACCCTGTTCACGACCGGCAAGACCGCGGTGGAGCAGACCAGCCCGTTCCCGGCCACGATCAGCATCGGCGACGGCGCGTGGATGGGGATCGTCCTGATTGTGGTGGCGGTTCTCGGGGTCCTGTCGCCGTGGATCTGGGGACGCCTGGCCGCGATCGTGATCGTCTGGATGGGCGCGCTGTTCTTCTCGCTCGCGGTGATCGGCCTGCGCACCGACGACATATTCGCCTCCGGCTCGGACGTGAGTCTGCGCTCCGGAGGGGTTCTGTTGGCGCTCGGATCGTTGCTGTTGTACGCCGGGGCGGCGATCGCCCTGTGGGGGATGCGCGTGCCGGTGCGCCAGGCCGTCGCGGCCGCCGTGGCGCGCCCGCGCAAGGGCATGGCCCTCACCGCACTGATCTGTGGAATCGCCGGGTTGTTGCAGATTCCCGCCGCTCCGGCGGCGGTCGCGTTCGGCGTGGTGGCCGGCGATGACGATCGCGCCAGCAACGGCGGGTCCGGTGGCCGCGGGATGGCGATCGCCGGGATCGTCCTGGGGATCATCAGCATGGCCGCCTGGGGCATCGGCCTGGCGATCGCCATGTTCGTCGCGAGCCCGTAGGCGCCGACGATCACGCTCAGCGGCGCCCCCGGCCGAAGTGCTGGCCGGCGGGCGCCGCCGCCCGCAGACGCGCCAAGCGTTCTGCCGCATCATCCATGTCGGGCTGGGCCGGTGGCTCAACGGTCGCCACCATGTCGGCCACCACGTTCACGGCCCGTCCCCGTCTGTCCAGTCGCCCCCTGACCGCCACCAATTTCTGCGCGCGCACGATCGCGCGGTAACGCTCGTAGACGGCCGGGCGCACGATGCAGTTCACCATGCCGGTTTCGTCCTCCAACAGCAGGAAGACCACCCCGCCGGCGCTCTGAGGGCGTTGGCGGGCGGTGACCAGCCCGGCGACGCTCACCGCCGATCCCGAGGGCATCCGCGCGGCCTGCGCCGCGGTGAGGGTGCCCGCGGGCAGCGACGGACGGATGATCGCCATCAGGTGCCAGCCGGTTGAGAGCCCGGTCGTCTCATGGTCGGCCAGGGTCCGTTCCGCGCGGCTGAGGGGCGGGAGCGGCGGAGGGGATGACGACGGCAGGGGCAGAGCCAACTGCAACGCGCCGGCGTCACCGCCCGAACGGGGTCGGGCGAGGGAGTTCAGTTGCCAGGCGAGCGCCCGTCGGTCGCCGAACGCATCGCAGGCACCGGAACGCACCAGCTGGACCAGTCGGTCGGCGCGCAGGTCGCAGCGCGCGGCCAGGTCGGCCAGATCGGTGAAGTCTCCGCCTCGGGCGCGTTCGGCCACCACCCTCTGCGCCCCCTGCGCGCCGAGCGCCCGCACGTAGCCGAGACCAATCCGCGGCCGGCCGGTGTCGATGGTGCAGGCAACCTGCGAGCGGTTCACGCACACCGGCTGCACCCGCACCCCGTGGCGTTGGGCGTCGCGCACCAGACTCGCGGGCGGATAGAAGCCCATCGGTTGGGCGTTCAGCAGGGCGGTGAGATACTCGGCCGGATAATGGTGGCGCAGCCAGGCGCTCTGGTATGCCAGCACCGCGAAGGCGGCCGCGTGGGCCTTGGGAAAGCCGAAGTTGGCGAAGCCGACCAGCTTGGTGAACACGGTGCGGGTGGTCTGTTCGGGAACCCCCCGCGCCCTCGCCCCGTCGTGGAACTCACGCCACAGTCCGACCATCGCCTCGCGGCTGCGGGTGCGGCTCATCGCTCGACGCAGGGCCTCCGCCCGCCCCGGGGTGAACCCGGCCAAGGCGATCGCCACCTCCAGCACCTGCTCCTGGAACACGACCACCCCGAGCGTCTCCCGCAGAGGGCCCTCCAACAGGGGGTGATCGTAGGGGGGGACGAACGTCGGGTCGGCGCGCAACGCCCGTCGACGGGTCACATAGGGGTGCACCGCGCCGCCGCTGACCGGACCCGGGCGGACCAGGGCCACCTGGATCGTCAGCTCGTCGAGGTTCTGCGGGCGGGTCTGCAGCAGGCTCTGCATCTGGGCGCGGCTCTCGATCTGGAACACCCCGAGGGTGTCCGCGGCGGTGATCTGCCCGTACACCTTCGGGTCGTCCAGGCGAATGCGCGTCAGGTCGACCCGCTCGCCGCGCGCGTCGGCGATCAACCCGATGCACTCCTCGAGCGCCGACAGCATTCCCAGGCCGAGCAGGTCGATCTTGACGAAACCCGCGTCGGCGCAGGAGTTTTTGTCCCACTGGCAGAGCTGTCGCCCGGCGGTGGCGGCCGGCACCACCGGCACCATGTCCACCAGCGGCCGGGAGCTGACGATCATTCCCCCGGGGTGTTGGGACAGATGCCGGGGCAACCCGGCCGCCTGCTCGGCCAGGAACGCCAGAGCCCTCCAGCGGGGCGAGCGCAACAGCCGCGGTCCGTCCGGCAGGCGCAGGATCTCCTCGCGCAGCTGTTGGGGCGCCGACCAGCCGTCGGCCAGGCGCGCCAGACGGGTCAGGTCGGTGTGGGGCAGGGCGAGCGCGGTGCCCAGCTCGCGGATCGCCATGCGCAGGCGGAAGGTCGGGAAGGCCGCCACCAGCGCCGCGTGCCGGGAGCCGTAGCGTTCGATGATCGCCGCGATCAGCCGGGAGCGCACATCGCGCGGAAAATCCAGGTCGATGTCGGGCGCGGCGACCATGTCGCGCGAAAGGAACCGTCCCAGAAACAGGTTGTTGGCCACCGGATCGACATGCGAGAGGCCGATCAGGTAGCAGACGATCGAGCCGACCGACGAGCCCCGTCCTCTCCCCGGTGCCAGCCAGCGTCGGGCGGAGCCGGCCGGGCGCACATGGGCGGGGACCGTCTGCGCCAGCTCCAGGATGTCGCGGTGCAACAGAAAGAATCCCGCCAGCCCGTGGTGGGCGATCAGCGCCAGCTCCTCGTCGAGACGCACCCGGGCCGCCCGTCGGGCTCCGGCGTTCGGGTAACGCGCCCCGAGTCGGTGGATGCACACCCGCGCCAGCTCGCCGTCGGCCCCCCCGGAGGCATGCGACCAGAAATCGGGAATGCGGTAGCCGAGGTCCCGCGTGAGGTCGAACCGCAGGCGTTCCGCCAGTCGGGCGCTGTTGGTCAGCGTTTCGGGATGATCGGAAAACAGGTCGGCCATCGCCGCCGGGGGGCGCAACACGGCCTGGCGGTTACCGCGGCGTTGTCCCTCACAGGCATCGAGCGTCAGCCGGTGACGGATCGCCACCAGCGCATCCTGCAGGAGCGCCCGTCGCGGGCTGTGGGCGTGCACGTTGCCGGTGGCGACGGCATCCACCCCCGCGTGGTCCGCCAGACGCACCAGATCGCGCATCAGATGCCGGTCTCCCCGGGTGCGGGGACGTTGCACCTCCACCCGCACGTTGGCGCGACCGAAGTCCCGGATCAGCCCCGCGAGCGCGTCGAGTGCCGCTCGGGTGCCGGCGCGAATCGCCCGCGGGAGGAGGCCATCGCGGGCGCAACCGCTCAGACAGACCAGCCCCTCGCTGTGAACCGCCAGCGCCGCGCGCTCCAGGCGGGCCGAGAGAGCCGGGCGGGCGGGATGCGGACGGGTGTCGGCGTGGGCGAGGGTGATCAGGCGGCAGAGGTTCGCGTAACCGCGCGCATCCTCGGCGAGCAATGTCAGATGGGCGCCGTCCTCGAGGGTGATCTCCGCGCCGGTGATCGGCCGGATTCCTGCGGATCGGGCCGCGTGGGCGAAGGCCAGCGATCCATGCAGTCCGTCGTGGTCGGTGAGCGCCAGGGTGTGGTGCCCCAGTTGCGCCGCCCGTGCAACCAGTTCTTCGGGAAGCGATGCGCCATCGAGAAAGCTGAACGCCGAGTGAGTATGCAATTCGACGTAATCGGTGGGGGCACGGCGAGAGGACGAGGACACGAACATATGTTCGTGTCCTCGGGTGCGGTCCGCAACCCCGCCGGAGCAAAAGCGGTCAGAATGGGCGGGTGAGCGCCACCCCGCCCGTTCGCATCCGTCCGACGGATGACCCCCCGTCCGCCTGCCCGCTGGTCGGCCGCTGGAGAATCGCCCGGTCGGTGCGCGATCACCGTCGCGGCGAGAATGCGACCTTCGCCGGGTGGGCGACGATCGGCGCGGATCCCGCCGCGTCGGGGCAGCTGCTCTGGCATGAGGAGGGTGAGTTGGTGAGCGGCGCCCATCGCGGTGCGGCGCACCGCACGATGCGGATCGTGCCCGCCGGCGACGCGTGGGAGGTGCGCTTCGCGGACGGGCGCCCCTTCCATTCCCTCGATCTGGCCGGCGGCGCGTGCACGGTGGTCCACCTGTGCTCGCCGGATCGTTATGACGGAGCGTTCATCCTGCGCACCGCCGACGATCTGACGGTGCGCTGGCGGGTGCACGGTCCGGCGAAGGGTCTGGAGATCGTGAGCGACTATCGGCGCGCGCCCGACGGGTGAAACGCTCCGTGCACGGTGCGGCTCGGCGCGCGGTTTCCGGCGAGCGTGGTCGATAACGGAAACGGGGCAGCGCGACGGTCGCCGTGAGGCAGGTCTCACCGATCGGGTGTTGCCGGATGACCGACCCTCGCTAGGATCGATCGGAATGCGCATGAACCGTTGCCTCTCACCCCTGCCGCTGTCCGCGCTGTTGGTCGTGGCGCTGGCATTTCTGGTCGGCGTCTCGCCCGTGGCGGCCCAGTCGCCTCCGGCGGGGACCTCTCCGGCCGACGCGCCGGCGACACCGGCGCCGCCGCAGGGGAAGCCGCCCTACATCGCGGTCGATCCCGGCCATGGCGACAAGGACACCGGTGCGGTGGGGGTGCTCGCTCCCGGCACGGTCACCGGGTTGCCGGAGCGGGCCGACTCCCAGGGGCGGGCGGTGCTGTACGAGAAGGATGTCAACTTCGACATCGCCCAGCGGCTCGATCGTTTTCTGCGTCGCTGGGGGGCGCGCACGATCATGACGCGCACCGGCGACCGGGCCGGCGGTGACCGGCCGTTCACCACGACCACCGACGATCTCAAGGCGCGGACGGATCTGGCGAACGAGGTCGGGGTGGACCTTTTCGTCTCGATCCACAACAACTCGCTCGGATCCCCCCAGGGGACCGGCACCGAGACCTTCCACTACTACTACGCCAGCGAGGCCTCCAAGCGGCTGGCGTTGAGCATTCAGACCGAGTTGGTCGCGACGCTCGGCCTGCCGGACCGCGGGGTGAAGGAGGCGGGGTTTTACGTGCTGCGCCACACCGTGATGCCGGCGGTGTTGGTGGAGGGCGCGTTCCTCACGAACCCGGGTGATCTGGCGAAGCTCGCCAGCCCGGTGGAACGCGAGCGGATCGCGCGGGCGGTCGGTCGCGGCGTGCAGACATATTGGAATAACGGTCCCAGCGAGGAGCCGGTGGCCGTTCTGCCTCCCACCATCGGGCCGTGGGTGAGCAAGCCGAAGCGGGTGCCGGACGGCTACGTGCTGGTGAAGACCGGTAAGGCGAACCCGGTGGGCAAGGGCGGCTGGTTGGCGGTGCGCGCCGACATCGCCGCGGCACAGCCCCCGCCGCCGCCGGCGACGATCGGCCCCTGGCGGCTCAAGCCGAAGCGGGTGCCGGACGGTTACCGGCTGGTGAAGACCGGCAAGGCGAACCCGATCGGCAGGGGCGGCTGGTTGGCGGTGCTCGAGCGCTGATTCGTTGCGCGGTGCGGCTCAGGGGTGAGCGAACCACTCTCCGGAGGGGCGCTCTCGGTAGAGCAGCATCCGTCGCCCCGGCTCCACCACCACCTCGAAGTAGTGGCGATCGACCGGCATGTCGGTCCACCAGCGGTCCTGCACCCGCCAGTCATCGCGGATGGTGATGACCCGCCGGCGCCGACCGGCGACGATCACCGCGTGCGGCACGCCGGTGGGCCCGGCGATCACGCACACCCCGGTGGGAGTGTTCAGCGGTCGGATGCTCATGGATCGCGGGGCGGGTCGGGCGCCGGTGCCAGGGCATAACGCCGCTCGGGCAGCAGGGCGTGCTCGTCGAGGGTGATGATCCGCAGCAGCGCGTCGTCGCCGAGCGCCGCCCGCACGTGCCGGATGGCCTCGTGATTGCGGGCGAGTCGCTGGCGGTGGGGGGAATCGAGCAGGTCCAGCTGGCGTCCGCGGGCCGGGTGCAGACCGTCGGCGGTGGCGCACAGAGCCCCGACCGGGCCGGGTATCGTGGCCAGTCGCCGCCAGAGGGCCCGTGCGATCGGTTGCCGGTCGTCGGTCGGTTGGCGCAGCACCGCGCGTTCGTTCCACGATCCCCCGTCGGCCAACTCGGCGCCGATGTCCAACGCCCCCGCGAGACGTCCGCCGCCGCTCAGCGCGTCCGCCAGTCGTTGTGCGAGCAGCCGGCAGGCGGCCTGCAGGGGCTGGGCGCCGGCGAGCGGGGTGGAGAATGCGATGCGCGCGCGGATGGCAGGGGCGGGCCGGTCGGGCTGCGGGGGCGGTCCGGGGGCGCCGCGCGCCAGCTCCCAGGCCGTCAGATCGAGGGAACCGAGGCATTCCCGCGCGGCGGATCGTGACAGGTCGGCGAACTGTCCGATGCGGGTCAGGCCCACGGACCGGCAGCGCTGGACGGCCTCGGGGGTGAGCGGCAGGCGTTCCAGAGAGAGGGGGGCGAGAAAGGCGGCGGTATCGGCATCGGGGACGATGTGCGGTCGGGCGGTGGCGGCCATCCGCGCGGCCTGAGCGGCGGCGAACACGCCCGCCGCGACCCCGATTCGGCCGTCGAGACCGATCGGCAGTCGCCGTTGCAGACGGGCCAGGGCGGCCCGGAACCCTCCGTGCAGGCGGACGAGGGGTCGCAGGTCGCTCGCCAGATCGTTTTCGGCGAGCGTCGCCACCGCATGGCCGTCGTCTCTCAGCCGCTCGACCACATTCCTTCTGAGGGCGGCGACCGCCTCGGGGTGCGCATCGACCAGGGTCAGTTGAGGACAGCGGGCGTATGCCTCGCCCACCGATAACCCCGGGTGCAGCCCGTCGGCGCCGGCGCGCGGTGTGCAGGGGCCGATCACCGGCGGATCGGTCGGTGCCGGGGCGAGCGCCGCCGGGATGTCCGGAGGGTGCCCGCCGGCGCGCAGGGCGACGCGCAGCGCCAGATGGGGGAGGTGAACGACCGCAATCATCGAACGTATGTTCGATGATTGCGGCGGGCTTCTCAAGCGCGCCGGCGGCCCGTGCGCGCGTCGGGATGGTTAGGGGCGCGTCTCTCGCGCGCGGGGGTTCCCCCAACGTTCGTCGTGCACCAGCGTGCGCCAGGGACGGCGCAGCTTTGCGAGAGCCGGTGACAGCCCCTCGGGCCATTCTGTGGGGTATCCCAGCGGGGTGATCACCGGTGTCTCCACGTCGTCGGGGATGTTCAGCAGCGCGCGGAACTCCTCTTCGTGGAACCAGTGGAAGACCGTGGGGACGGTCCCCAGCCCCTTGGCGCGCGCGGCCACGAACAGGTTCTCGGCCATGAATCCGACCGAGATCACATCGGCGGTGCGTGCCCGGTCCGGGGGG
>DAOKZF010000011.1:0-3511 GCA_035325785.1 Miltoncostaeaceae bacterium | reverse complement strand
GCTCGGTGATCTCGCCGCGCACGCGGATGCGGCCGAATTCGCCTTCGAGGGTGCGGCGGATCGCGGGGGCGAGCTCGGAGACGGCGAACTCGGGCAGGTTGTGGCCGGGCGGGGGGGTCTCTTTTCCGGCCGCTCGCTCGCGGGGCGCGCAGCATCACCAGCCACACCGGCACGTCGTGGTAGGTGGCGAACATGGCGCGCGCCCGTTCGTCGGCCCAGGCGCGATGCTGCTCGGGCGTGGCGCCGGGGGCGGGCGGGTACGAGAGGGCGAAGTATTCGCCCCCGCCCCGGATCACCAGGTCGGCGAGGGCGCGGCGGGTGGCCGCCTCGCGCACCACCAGGATGCTCCACGCCTGGATCATGCCGCCGGTTGGGGCGAGCAGCGCGAGGCGCAGCAGTTCGTCGAGGTCGGCGTCCGAGACCGGGCGGTCGCTGTAGCTGCGCACGCTGCGGCGGCGGCGGATGGCGTCGAGGGCGTCCATGGTGCTCCTCACGATTGGCGGTTCACTGATCCGGGGGGTTCAGCGGCGGGGGATGGCCGAGCGTTCCCAGTTCGGCGACGTCGCGGCGAAAGAGCAGGGCGACCGTCCAGTCCATCGCCACCCGCCCCTTGCGGGCCACTCCCGGAATCTGAGAGAGGTGGTAGGTGCGGGCCAGGAACCAGGCGATGATGCCGCGAAACTGCAGGCCGAGCACGTTGGCGACGGCCTTGCCGCGTCCGAGGTCCACGAAGGTGCCGCGGGTGCGGTAGTCGAAGCGCGCCAGCTCCGCGCCCGAGATCGAGGCCAGGATGTTGTGCGCCGCCACCCGCGCCTGACGCACGGCGTGCTGGCTGGTCGGCGGGCAGGGCAGGCCGATGCGCGCCGGGTCGGGAACCGCGGCGCTGTCGCCCAGCGCCCAGATGTTCGGGTGGTCCTCCACCGCCAGGGTCGCGTCGACCCGTGCCCGTCCGCGACGGTCGGTCGGTAGGTCGAGCAGTCGCATGGTGGGGTGGCTGCGCACGCCGGCGGTCCACACCAGGGTGCGGCACGGGATGCACTCGCCCGAGGAGAGGCACACCGCGCCATCGGTGGCGTCGGTCACGGTGGTGCCCACGCGGATTTCCACCCCGCGTCGGTCGAGTTCGCGCATCGCGTACGAGGACAGGCGCGCCCCGACCTCGGGGAAGATCGTCTCGGTCGCCTCGATCAGGATGAATCGGAGGCGGTCGCCGCCGAGCTCAGGGTAGAGGCGTTTCGCCTCGCGCAGCATGTCCTCCACCTCCGCCAACGCTTCGACTCCGGCGTAGCCGCCGCCGACGACGACGAACGTCAGACGGGCGGCGCGTTCGTGCGGGTCGGGTGTGGTGTT
Source organism: Miltoncostaeaceae bacterium (assembly GCA_035325785.1). Classification (GTDB taxonomy): domain Bacteria; phylum Actinomycetota; class Thermoleophilia; order Miltoncostaeales; family Miltoncostaeaceae; genus JAVJSF01. The sequence continues at coordinate 2,161 of DAOKZF010000011.1, read as the reverse complement.
GGCGAGCTCCAGCTGCTGGATGGCGTGGTTGCGCAGGTGGATCGCCTCGGCCACGGTCTTGAAGCCGATCGCCGATTCGGCGAGACCCGGGATCGGGGCGGTGCGTGAGACCGAGCCCGGAGCGGCCACGAGATGATCGTAGGGGAGGGTGAGCCGATCCCCGGCGTCCGATTCGAACTCGATGGTGCGCTGTCGCGGGTCGTGGTCGGTCGCTCGGCCCACCAGGATGCGGGTGCGCCGCAGGGGGCCGCGCAGGGGCACCACCACGTGGCGCGGCTCCAACGTTCCGCCGGCGGCCTGAGGGAGGAACGGTGTGTACACGAGCGCGTTCGCATCGTGGATCAGCGTGACCTCCAGCGGCGGGCCGCCGCGTCGGGTGCGACGCTCGAGGTTCAGGGCGGTGAAGAATCCGCCGAAGCCGCCGCCGACAATGACCACCCGGGTGGGGTGCTCGGATTGCCGTTGCACCGCAATCGCCTCCCTGTCGCACCGTCCCCTCGGAGCTTAGCGCCACCCGCGATCGGATCGGTGAGGCCACGGTTTCTCCGTGAGTTTGCCCATTACTCTGACAGAATAGCTGGAAATCCATATGCCATTACTGTAAATACTGCCGCTCGACCAACGACGGCCCGGGAGGGTTCGATGTCCGTGCGTGATGAGGTCTTGGCGGCGAACGATCGGTATGCGCAGGGGTTTGGCGACCGCGGGGCGCTGGCGATGCCGCCGGTGCGGAATTTCGCGATCCTCACCTGCATGGATGCCCGCCTCGATCCGGCGGCGTTTGCCGGCCTGGTGGAGGGTGACGCTCACGTGATCAGAAACGCCGGGGGGCGTGCCAGCGACGACGCGATTCGGTCGCTGGTGATCTCGTACAAACTCCTTGGCACCCGTGAGTGGTTCGTCGTGCACCACAGTGACTGCGGTATGGAGACGTTCACCAACGAGGTGATCGCGGGCCTGCTTGAAGCAAGCCTCGAGTCCGCCGAGTTGAGGCCGGACGGTTTCCACGATGTCGGCGAGGGCCCTGGTTCGCGGGAGGGACGCGCGATCGATTGGTTGACCATCAGCGACCGTGAACAGAGCGTGGTCGACGACGTCGCCCGCATCCGCAACCACCCGTTGGTGCCCGGTCGCATACCGGTGCACGGCTATGTGTACGACGTCGCCACCGGTCGCCTCATCGAGGTACCCGCCGCCACCCGCGTCGGACGCGCCACGCAGGTCGCCTCGACCTAGTTCCGAATGCGCCGGCGGGAAGTATGGGCTGAGACCCCCGCCTGCCGGCGTCGGTCTCAGCCCAGCTGGTTGCGGGCCTTCAGGTAGTTGATGATGCCCGCGGCCAGCGCGTCCGCGAGTCGGTCGGTGTTGGCCATGAAGGCGTCGTCGCTGCCCGCCGCGCCCGCCTCGACGATCACCCGCGCGTCGGCCGCGGTGCGGTAGAAACCGTAGTAGCGCATCATCCGCGGGTTGCCCTCGCGGGTTTGCACCCCGCCGTAGCGGCCGTGGGCGCCGTTGGCCGGAGTGTGAATGGGCCGCAGTGCGGCATCGAGCGCCTGGGCGAGCGCGAGCGAGTTCGATTCGACCGTCGGGCTGACGGTGGTCGCGGGCCGATGGGCGGCGGAGTCGGAGTACGGCGTTGGGCTGGGGGTGCCGGAACCCTCGCCGTGGTAGTAGTTTTCGCCGGCTCCGGCGATCGCGTGGCCCATGGCCGCCGCTCCCCCGGGTGAATCGTGGTGCAGCGACACGAATGCCGCCCCGGCGGCGCCCCAGGGTTCAACCTGCCCGGGTGTCGGTCGGGCGTCGACGCCGGCCGCCTTCAGGCGGGCGATCACCTTCGGGGCGAGGTCGGTGGTGAAGCCGATCTCCGAGCCGAACGGTCCCGATCCGGCCCCGGTCTGATCGCGGTATCCGGGTTCGCGGGGGTCGGCGTGACCGGCTTGGATCCATACCACCGGTCGGCCGCCCCTCGGTGCGGGTTGCGCGGATGGGGTGCTGCGGGGTGCGGTGGCGGGGGCCCGGGGGGCGGTGCGGGTCGTCGTCGGCGCGGTGGTTGTCTGTGGGCGAGCGGTGGACGGCGGCGGTTCGTCGGGCGGTGGTGCACCGATGTCGACCCGCACCGGCGCGGCGGTCGCGAGCATCGGGGCAAGACCCGCGGTCAGAA
>DAOKZF010000010.1:11173-17181 GCA_035325785.1 Miltoncostaeaceae bacterium | reverse complement strand
GCCGCGGGTGTGCTGGGGGCATGAGGTATTGGGCGTCGGATAGCTCGTGGTCCTTGCCGCTCCTTCCTTTACCGGCTGGCCGAAGGGCGTTCGTTCGCTTTCACGGCGGGCTCACCCCAGCAGAATTCGCCGCCAACTACACCTCAACCAACGACCACCGGTGCGCGCCGGTCGCCATCCCTAATTCCGCATGGGCCCTGGACCACAAACCGGGACCCCCTCAGAGCGAGCATCCGGGAGGATGCGTCCCGTCATCGGCACCCCTCACACCTCCGGCCAAGCCGCGTAGAGAACCCGGGCTTGACGCAGGATCAGGTTGACGATGTCCTCGGTGGATGGCATGCCCCCGCCGGAACCGGTTGCCTTCGGGGGTGGGGCGGTTGGTTTGTAGCCCTGCTGGCGCAGGAGGCGTTTGATCTTGCGTCGCACGGCGGCCTCGGCCGATGCGCGGCTGGTCCAGTCGACGGTGAGGTCCTGGCGGATGCCTTTGACCAGGGCCTTGGCGATGGCGGCGATCTGGGGGTCGACGTCGCCGGTGGAGGTCTCGGCTCCTCCGGCCAGGGCGTCGTAGAAGGCGAGCTCTTCGCGCGAGAGGCCGAGCTTTTCGTTGCGCCGGCGGGCGGCGCGCATCCGTTTGGCCAGCTCGACCAACTCGCGGATGATCTCGGCGGTCGACACCTGGCGCAGGTTGTAGCGGGCGAGCACCTCACCCATGCGCTCCGAGAAGAGCTTGGCCTGCAGCTGGTTCTGGCGGGCCTGCACGCGTATCTCGCCGTCCAGCAGACGCCGCAGGGCGGCGATGCCCAGGTGGGGGGTGTCGGTGTGCGCGGTCAGCGCATCCAGGAACTCGTCGGACAGCACCGAGAGCTCGGGACGGTCCTCGCCCATCAGGGCGAACACGTCGACCACCTCGCCGGCGGCCAGGCCTTCGCTGAGGAACTGCTTGATCGCCTGTTCGGCTTGGGGGTCGGCCGCGTCGCCGGATGTGCTCAGCTTGCGGGCCGCACCGGCGATCGCCGCGAAGAACTGCGCGTCGTCGGCCATCGAGATGGCCGGTTCATGGGGGCGCACCAGCTTGTACCAGCGCGCGAACAGACCGGCTTCGGTGAGGAAGCGCTTGGCGGTGTCGTCATCGGCGAGCACCGTCTCGACCGCCGCATGCAACAGCGAGAGGTGATCCTTGGACTCCATCGCCCGCCAGCGGGAGTAGTCGACGCCGTGCAGCATCGCCGAGACCACCTCGTGCTTCTCCCGCAGATGCGCGATCGCGGTCTCGAGCGGGATCGTCGCCTCGTCGGCCACCGACGGGTCGTAGGCCGACAGGGAGGCGCGCAGGTCCTCACCGATGCCGATGTAGTCCACGACCAGACCGCCTGGCTTGTCGCCGAACACCCGGTTCACGCGGGCGATCGCCTGCAGCAGCCCGTGGTCGCGCATCGGTTTGTCGATGTACAGCGTGTGCAGCACCGGCACGTCGAATCCGGTCAACCACATGTCGCGCACCACAACCACCCTCAGGGGGTGGGCGGGATCCTTGAAATTCTGCGCGACCCGGCGCTCCTCCTCCTGGGAGCGCCGGTACTCCCCGCCGGGGCCGCGGATCTCGGACGTGTCGGTGGCCGAGGCGCTCATCACGCAGGTCACCGCCTCGTCGCCCAGCAGCTCCTTCAGCCGGCCGGCCAGGCGCGCGCAGATGCGCCGGCTCATGCCCACGACCAGCGCCTTGCCCGGCAACTCCTGCGTGCGCAGGGTGAAGTGCTCGGCCACGTCGGCCCCGACGCGCTCGATGCGCTCCGGTTGGCCGACCACCTCCTCCAACCTCGCCCACGCCGACAGCTTGGAGCGGGCGGCCTCCTCCTCGTCGGCCAGCACGTCGTCGACGCGCTCCAACAGGTCGCTGTCGGAGACCTCGATCGGGATGCGGCGGGCCTCGTAGTAGATCGGGACGGTCGCGCCGTCCTCGACCGCGCGGGTGATCGAATAGACCGAGATGTAGTCGCCGAAGGTGATGCGGGTCGAGCGGTCGCCGCGCTCGATCGGCGTGCCGGTGAAGCCGATGCGCGTCGCGTTGGGTAGCGCCTGCGTGATGTTCTCCGCGAACGACCGGTGGCCGGTGGCGCCGCCGTAGTGCGAGCGGTGCGCCTCGTCGGCCATCACGATGATGTTCGTCCGCTCCGACAGCACCGGCATGTCCTCGCCCGGTTTGGTGGCGAACTTCTGGATGGTGGTGAACACGATCCCCCCGGCCGGCACGTTGAGCAGCGCCCGCAGCGAGTCGGGGCCGCCGTCGATGCTCTCGGCCCGGCGCACCGCCTGGGCGAGGGTCGGCTGGGCGCGGAACGTCTCGTGCAGCTGTTGGTCGAGGTCGTTGCGGTCGGTCACCGCGACGATCGTCGGATTGGCGAAGGCCGGGTCGCGGCGCAGCTTCTGGGCGTAGAAGACCATGCTCAGGCTCTTGCCGGAGCCCTGGGTGTGCCACACCACCCCGGCCCGGCCGCTGCCGCCGAGGGCGGCGCGGGTCGCCTCGACCGCCCGGTTAACCGCGTCGACCTGGTGGTATTTGGCCAGCACCTTCCAGGTGCGCCGGCCGTCGGTCTGGAAGAGGCAAAAGTTCTCGACCAGATCGAGCAGGCGGGCGGGCGCGAACATGCCGCGCACCATCACGTCCAGCTCGTCGCGCCCCGCGTCGTCGGCGGGGTCCATCGATCGCCAGCGGGCGAAGTGCTCGGGCGGGGTGGAGATCGTCCCGGCCAGCGCGTGCCACACATCCGACACCGCGACGATCTCGACGTAGCGGTAGAGGCCCGGGATCGAGTCGCGGTAGTCGGCCAGTTGGTTCACCGCGCTCTGTGGCGTGGCGGCCCCGTCCGCCGGGTTCTTCAACTCGATCTCGGCCAACGGCAGGCCGTTGACAAACAGCAGCACATCGGGCCGGCGGTTCTTCGCCCCCTGCACGATCGTGAACTGGTTGACCGCCCAGCACTCGTTGCGCCCCACATCGCGAAAGTCGACCAGGCGCGCCCGCACCGTGCGCTCGCCGCCGTCGCGGTCGACCCAGGTGACCGGCACGCCGTCCAACAGCAGCCGGTGAAAGGCCGCGTGGTCGTCCACCACGTTGGGCGAGGAGGTCGTGAGCGCCAACTCGACCACCCGCCGCACCGCCTCGCGGGGCAGCTCGGGGTTCAGCCGCTCGACGGCCTCATGCAGGCGGTCCGCCAACACCACATCGCGCCAATCGTTCCGCCCGGGGGTGATGCCGCCCGGGGAGATGTCCGGGCCGGCCACCCGTCGCCAGCCGAGTTCCTCCAACAGGGCGAGCGCCGGCTGTTCGGCCAGGGAGTCCTCTCCGAACGGCAGCGGACTCATGCCGACGACGCCTCCGCCGCGGCGTCGACCGGCACCCGGATGCGCCCGGAGATCAACTCGGGCAGGAGCGTGTCGCGCAGCTCGGCGAGGGTCTGGGACTCTCTGTGCGCAGAGTCGACAAGTGCGAACAACGGAGCGACAGCGGCGCAATACGCAGTGATCAAGGGCGCAGGCGGTTGGACCAATTTGGCAGAAAGAGCAGCATCACGGTTCAAGCCGGGCACAGCAGAATCAGCGACGAAGCGGTCAAACCCAGCGAACTTCAACGATTGGAAAAGAAACGCTTCGGCCCCGCTCTGGGCTGGGTCAGCAATGAACGTCGTGTCGATTGGGAAAACCGGTTCCCGGAAGTAGTGCACCGATCCTGCGTGACCCTTCCGGCCGACGACGACGGTTTCGCCGGACGTTAGTGCCACATCGTGAACCCCCACAACACCACTTGACCCGACAACGGGGACGCTGCCTTCTGCGCGGGCGCGGGCAGGAAGGGCTTTCCCGTAGCAAAACGCGCACGTATCGCGGACCTCGGACTCGGACCAGCCCTCAGGGATCGGTCCGAGCTCCGAATCGACGAACGTGTCGGGAAACAGATCGAGCGCCTCGTCGGGCACACCGACCGGCCGCTCGCCCGCGGCCTTCGCACGCACCGGATCGAAGTCGACAAACCACGACCGGAACAACGCCGCCGCGAACTCCTCACACAGCGACGCGAGACGGCGGTTGTGCTCGATCTTCGCATCAATGGCTTCCAAGGGGCGTGTCACACTGGCCAGTTCATCGGTCGGTGGGAGGATAACTGGCAATGCTCCAAGGATTGATGTGTTGAGGTTTGGCATTGTGGCTCCAACTGCATGGCGAACGATCCAGCTCTGCACTGACGGATCGCCGAAGTAGTAGTGGAGCCACTCGGAGACCATTTCATCGTTCACTCGCACTCGGAGACAGCCGGTTCCGCAGATCCACCCAGCCTCTCTCGCGCTGATCAATGCCCTTCGACGCACATCTCCACGTCGGCTGTACACGATGTCCCCAGGCTCAACGCGATATTGACTAAGGCGTTGAGCATCCTCGTCGCTGACGTGAGCTATTCCAGTAGTTGATACACGGTCATTTCTCAGGTTTTGAGGCATGATGATTGGCACGCCGTGTTCGACGTAGTCGCGCGCATGGAGCTGGCTTCCAAATGGACCGGTCTGCACACTCCCATCGAAGCGCGAGCACAAGTCGAGCAAGGACAAGAGCTCCCATCCATCCGGTCCAGTGACGGGTGCATCTAACGCCATGGGGTATGAAATCCTATGCGCGCGAGCTCGCGCTGAACGTCGTCGGCAAGGCTTCCCGTCGTCGCAAGTTCCTCCGCCAATTGCAGACTCAGAGCCTCGATGTAGGCCCGCGAATCGTCGTTGCTAGCTTGGGGTATCTGGGCACCCACGAACCGTCCGGGTGACAGGGTGAACCCGGCAGCGTCGATGTCGCCGATGGTCACCGACTTCGCAAAGCCTGGTTCGTCGGCGAACACGTCGTCCTCGGTGCCGCGCCACGCCCGGTAGGTCCCCGCGATCCGGGCGATCTCGCCGTCGGTCAGCTCGATCTGCGTGCGGCTGATCTTCTCGCCCAGCTGGCGCGCGTCGATGAACAGCGTCTCACCGGTCCGCTCGCGCTCGCCCGCCCGCGCTTTATCGCGGGTGAGGAACCAGAGGCACACCGGGATGCCCGTGGTGAAGAAGAGCTGCGCCGGCAGGGCGACGACGCAGTCGACCAGGTCGGCGCAGATGATCTCCTCGCGGATGCGCCCCTCCTGCCCGCCGGCGGTGAGCGAGCCGTTCGCAAGCACGAAGCCCGCCCGTCCGCCGGGGGCCAGGTGGTGGATGAAGTGCTGAATCCAGGCGTAGTTGGCGTTGCCGGCCGGTGGCTCGCCGTAGCGCCAGCGCACATCGCCGGCCACGCGGTCGGCGCCCCACTGCTTCTGGTTGAAGGGCGGATTGGCCATGACGAAGTCGGCGCGCAGATCCTTCAGCCGGTCGTCGAGCAGCGTGTTGCCCAGCTCCAACCGGCCCGACAGGCCGTGGATGGCGAGGTTCATCCGCCCGATGCGCCAGGTGGCCTGGTTGTTCTCCTGCCCATAGACCGAGAGCGCCTCCGGCCGGCCGCCGTGCGCGTCCACGAACGCGGCGCTCTGCACGAACAGGCCGCCCGAGCCGAAGGCCGGGTCGTATACGCGGCCCTCGTAGGGCTCCAGCATCTCCACCAGCAGGCGAGTCACCGAGGATGGGGTGTAGAACTCGCCGCCGCGGTGGCCCTCGGCGCGGGCGAAGGTCTTGATGAAGTACTCGTAGACGCGGCCCAACAGGTCGCGCGCCGTGCGCTCATCGTCGCCGAAGCCGATGCGGCCGATCGTGCCGAGCAGCTCGCCGAGGGTCTCGGGCGCGATCTGTGCTCGGGCGTAGATCTGCGGCAGCACGCCGCGCAGTTGGTCGGAGTTCTCGGCCTCGATCGCGCGCAGGGCGGCGTCGATGCGCTCGCCGATGTCCGGCTGGCCGGCCAGCGCGAGCAGCCCACCCCAACGCCCCTCGCGCGGCACCCAGAACACATTCTCGGCCAGGTACTCGTCGCGGTCCTCCAGGATCTCCTCGCGCTCGGCG
>DAOKZF010000010.1:1959-11120 GCA_035325785.1 Miltoncostaeaceae bacterium | reverse complement strand
AGATGTACTTGAGGAAGATCAGCCCCAGCACCAGATGCTTGTACTCGGCCGATTCCACGCTGCCGCGCAGTTGGTCGCAAGCGGTGAAGAGCGTCTGGGCGAACGGCAGGTCGCCCCGGTTCGCGTCGGAGGTGCTCGTGGTCATGCGGGCAGCCTACGACAGGCCGCTGACGGCACGGGCGGTTGGTTGCCGACGCGGTCCCGCGCGCCAGCCCCCGGCGTGCGTCGTGTGTACCGGATGCGTATTCGGCCCGGGAGCATCGTCGAGCGGATCGGCGAGAACCCGCGTGGTTACCGGATGGGCCGTGTAGGGATCGAACCTACGACCTTGGGATTAAAAGTCCCCTGCTCTACCAACTGAGCTAACGGCCCGCGCCGGGGATTCTGCCGGATCGACGGTGACGGTGCGCGGGTCGTCGGACCTGCAAAACTTTTGACGGCAAATGCAACATTTGCCACCGGCGCACTTGATCCGCCATGGCGGCTTTCTAAGATTCTCGTGGATGGTCGACCACACCTCACCGGAACCCCTCCCATTGCCGGTCCGACCCGCCGATGATCGCGGCTCCGATGGCCGCGCGGAACGGGTGTTGGTGGTCGAGCCGGGTGAGGAGATCGCGACGGCGCTGCGCACGGCGCACGGTCCGGACTGCTTCGCGCCCGTCAGCGCGCGCGGCACGGTTGCGGGCCTCGCCGCATTGGCCGGGGAGCCGTTCGATTCGGTGGTCGTCGACGACCGAGGGGGCGCCGGAATCGAGTTCTGCCGCCGGGCCCGAGCCGCCGATGCCCGCATGCCGATCATTCTGGTCGCCGCCGCGGGCGATCCGGTGCCGGTCGCGGCCCTGGCCGCCGGCGCGGACGACGTGCTGCGGCATCCGCTGGACGAGACCGAACTGTTCGTGCGCCTGCGGGCGGCCCAGCGCATTGCCCGCCTGAGCGCCGATCTGGCGGTTGAGCGGGCGCGGTCGGCGGCCATCCTCGACTCGCTCAGCGACGGGCTGCTGATGCTCGCCGACGACGGGCAGATCCTCGAGGCGAACAACCGCATGGCGGAGCTGGTGGGCATCCCACGCGCCCGGTTGATCGGCCTGCGCCCACCCTTCCCGTTCTGGCCGGCCGACGGGCACGGCGAGTACCGGGCCTCCCTGGAGGCCGCCCTGTCCCAGGGTGCAGCGGTGGAGATCGACCGCCGCTACGTGGACGCGGACGGGCGCGACCTCGATGTGATCCTCAGCGTGGCGCGCATGGATGGCGCCGACGACCGGCGCCCTCGTTTTCTGAGCACGGTCAAAGACGTCACCCGGCGTCGGGCGGCCGAGCGCGCGCTGCGCCTGTCGGAGTCCCGCCACCGGGCGCTTGCGCGCGAACAGGCGCGTTTCAGTCGTATCGCCGCGGCGGTGGCGGCCGATTCCGAGAGCACGATCGTCTTTGCGCTGGTGGCCCGCGAAATCGCGGGGCTGCTCGGCGCCGACGCCGCGGCGGTGACCCGCTTCGACGGTGAACAGATCACCACCGTGGGCGATTGGACCGACCGCTCCGTGCGCGCGCGTCTGGCGTTGGCGCGCAACGTGGTCGACGGCATTTTCGCCCAGGTGTGCGACACCGGTCGGGCGGCGCACTCCCAACCGACGGCCGGCCTCGGTCACGAGGGCGAGGCGGATCCGCAACCCGCCGCGATTCGCTCGCCAAGCGGTCTGGCTGTGCCGGTGCGTATCCAGGGACGCCTGTGGGGGGCGCTCGGAGCGGTCAACAGCCGCGGCGGGACGTTCGGCCCGGGCTCAGAACGGCGCCTCGATCGGTTCGCCGCGCTCCTTGGGGTGGCGGTCACCGGCGCCGCGGCCCGCGCGGAGCTGGCCGACCAGGCCCACACCGATCCGCTCACCGGGCTGGCGAACCGGCGCCGGTTCGCCGACCAACTCGCCGACGAGGTGCGCGCCGCACACGAGTTGAGCGGACCGCTGGCCGTGGTGATGGTCGACATCGACCATTTCAAACGGGTCAACGACACCCACGGGCACGAGGTGGGCGACCGGGTGCTCAGCGAGGTTGCGCGGCGACTGGTCGTCGGGCGGCGCGACGGCGACCTGGTGGCGCGCATCGGTGGGGAGGAGTTCTGCCTCGTCCTTCCCGGGGCCGACGCTCAGGATGCCGTCCACGCGGCCGAACGGCTGCGGTTGACCGTCGCCAGCGGGGAGTTCGAGACCGTCGGCGAATGCACCGTGTCGTGCGGGGTGGCGGTCTGGCGCTCCGGCGACGCCCCTGCCGACCTGCTGCGCCGGTCCGACGACGCCCTGTACCGCGCCAAGGAAACCGGGCGCAACCGGGTGGTGGCCGCGGCCGACGTCTGAGCGTCGACCACGGCCACGGTCGCGCTCAGCGCTCGAGGCGCGCCGACAGAGCGATCTCGACGTTGCCGGCGAGCGCCGATGACACCGGACAGCCGGTCTTCGCCTGCTCGGCGGCCGCCACGAACGTCTGCTCATCGATACCGGGCACCGCGCCGCGCACCGTCAACTGCGAGCGCGTGATGCCGGTGCCGGGCACGAAGGTCACCGTCGCCGAGGCCTCCAGACGGGTCGGGGGCGTCCCGGCGCCCGCCAGGCCGTGGGCCAGCGCCATGCAGTAACAGGCGGCATGGGCCGACGCGATCAGCTCCTCCGGGCTGGTCACACCGTTGGGCTGGGCGGAGCGGGCCGGCCACGAAATCGGCAGCGGGCCGAACGCCCCGCTGGTCACCGACGTGATCGTGCCGTCGCCGCTCAACAGGTCGCCGTTCCACGTCACCTCGGCCCGTCGCTCTGCCGCCATCACGCACCCCCGAATCGTTGAAACACAGCGCGCGAATCCTCGCGGATCACGTCTCCCGATGCCCGATGGCCGTGCCTCGGCGGGTGACGATCAGTCGGTCGGGTGCGCGTGGGCTTCCAGGTCTGTCAGGTCGGGCGCCGCGACCGGCAGGCGGGTTGGCGCCGCGGTGCGGACGCCGTCGAGCACGATCGTCAGGTAGCGGCGCCACAGGTTCGGGGCGGCGAGCGACTCGCGGGCCGTCTGGCCGACGGCGGCACAGAGCATGAACACATCCTCCGGGCGCAGATCGCCCCGCGCCCGCCCGGCGGTGTGAGCGATCCGCAGCAGGACGCCGACGCGCGAGTGCAGCAGCCGTCGCTGATCCGCAAGCTCGGGGGTGAACGCGTGCGCCCGCGTGCTCACCTCCACAACACCGCGGTCGTCGGCCATCCGCTCGGCCAGATGCGCCATGAACCGCTCCAACCCCTCGCCGTGCGGTTCGCGGGTGGCCTCGGCATCGGCGCGGTCGGCCAACTCCTCCATCCGGGCCCCGGTGAGGGCCACCAGCAGAGCGTCCTTGGTGGGGAAATGGCGGAAGACCGTCGCATGCCCCACCCCCGCGCGGCGCGCGATCTCGGCCACCCCGCCCTCGGCGCCCATCTCGCCGAACACCTCGGCGGCCGCCGCGAGGATGCGCGAGCGATTGCGCCGCGCGTCGGCCCGCTGGCGGCGAGCGGGCCGACGCGCCGCCATCCCGTCAGAGATGGGCCGAGGCCGGCTGGTCCACGCTGATACCCGCCAGGTCGCGCTTGCGCACCAGAACGGCCAGCATGATCACGCCGATCACCATCAGGCCAGCACCCACCAGGAACCCGCGCTGGAAGCCCTCCACCAGGGCCACCGCCTGATGTTGGGTGGCCTGCGCGATCTGCTCGACCTCGGTGGCCGAGAGCGGCTGCCCGGCAATCTGGGCGATCTGCTGGGGCGATGCCCCCTGCGCGGCGGCCTGGGTGACCGCGGCCATCTGTTCCTGGCTCAGACCCTTGGCCAAGATGTCCGGGGGGATCGCGCCGGACAACCTGCTGGTGGTCAGCGAGTTGGCCACCGTGGTGAGAATCGCCAGACCCAGCGCCCCGCCCACCTGCTGAGAGGTGTTGAACAGGCCCGAGGCCAGCCCGGCGTCATCGTCGGACACGCCGCCGGTGGCGATCAGCGTGAGGGGCACGAAGGTCAGGCCCAACCCGGCGGCCAACACCAGGATCCCCGGCAGCAGATCGGTCCAGTAGGAGCCATCCGCCGCGATGCCGTGCAGCATCACCAGGCCGATGGCGGCCCCCGTCATGCCGATCATCCCCACCGTGCGCGGGCTCACCCGCCCCAACAGATGCTGGGCGACGCCGGCGAAGACGATGATCATGGCGGTCATCGGCAGGAATGCCACCCCGGTCTGAATCGCCGAGAAACCGAGGATGTTCTGCACGTAGATGGAGGTGAAGAAAAAGGTGCCGAACATGCCGCCCATCGTCGCGAGCATCACGACGTTCGCGCCGGTGATGTGCCGCATGCGGAAGATGCCCAGACGCACCAGTGGCGAGCTGACCACCCGTTGCACCATCACGAACACCCCCAGCAGCGCGAGCGCGCCGCCCAGGAGCGCCCAGGTCTCCCAGGACCCCCAGCCGAAGCTCTCGGCCTTCACGATTCCGTACACCAGCAGCGTCACACCCGCGGTCACCGACACCGCCCCGGCGATATCCACCCCGTGGCGGCCCTCCATGCGCGACTCCGGCACGATCCGCAGCGAACCGACCAGGGTCGCCAGGCCGATCGGCGCGTTGATGAAGAAGATCCACTCCCACGACAGCATCTCGGTGAGGACACCGCCGGCGAGCAGGCCGACGGCGCTCCCGCCGACCGCGATCGCGGCCCACACCGACAGGGCCTTCGCCCGTTCGGCGGGATTGTGGAAGGTGGTGGTCACGATCGACAGGGCGGCCGGCGACACCATCGCGCCGCCCAGGCCCTGGAAGGCCCGCGCCACCAGCAGAAACTCGGACGAGTGCGCCAACCCGCAGGCCACCGAGGCGAGGGTGAACACGATCACACCCGCCAGGAAGAGGCGTTTGCGCCCGACGATGTCCGCCAGGCGTCCACCCAGCAGCAGGAAGCCACCGAACACCAGGGTGTAGGCGTTGATGACCCACGGCAGGTTCTCGGGGGTGAAGTGCAGGGAGTCGGCGATGTGCGGCAGCGCGACGTTCACGACGGTGCCGTCCAACACCACCATGAACTGGGCGATGCAGACCATCGCCAGCACGAGCCAGCGGTTGCTCGCCGGCGACGATGCTGAAGGCATGAGGGGCGCTTCCCTTCGATAAGTGGACAGGGCGGTCCGTTTCCGGAGCGGGACAATAGGGGACAATAGGGAACCGCGTCGGTTCGCGCCCGGCCCGAGGCCGCGCATATGCTGCGCGCATGCTGAACGATCAGGAAATCGCCCGTGCGCTCGCACGGCTCCCCGCCTGGCGACGCGAGGGCGACACCCTCGCGCGGACCATCACCGTCCCGGGAGGCATGGCCGAGGCGGCCGCGTTCGTCACCCGGCTGGTGGCCGCGGCCGACCGGGCCAACCACCACCCCGACATCACCATTTCCTGGAACCGCGTGAGCGTCACCTGGACCACTCACGATGCGGGAGGGATCACGGCCCTCGACCTCGAACTGGCCGCCGCGACCGATTCGCTTGCGGACGAGGGCTGATTCCATGGGCCTCTACGCGCGCGCCCTGCGGCCGGTGCTGTTCCGGCTCGATCCGGAACGCACCCACGAGCTCGCGGTGCGGGGGGCCGCCCTGAGCGGTCCGATGCTCGCCCGGCTGGGCGGACCGCCGGACGGCGACGGACGCCTCACTCAGACGCTCATGGGGCTGACCTTCCCCAACCCCATCGGCCTGGCGGCCGGTTACGACAAGCGCGCGCTCGGGATCGCCGCGTGGCCGGCGATCGGTTTCGGCTTCAGCGAAATCGGCACGGTGACCGCCCTCGCCCAGCCGGGGAACCCCCGCCCGCGGCTGTTCCGCCTGGGGGAGGATCGGGCGCTGATCAACCGCATGGGCTTCAACAACGACGGGTCCCTGCGGGTCGCGCGGCGCTTGGCGGGCGCCCGCCGCCGGCGCCTGGCCGCCCGCGCCCCGCTGGGGGTCAACCTGGGAAAATCGAAGCTCACCCCCGCCGCCGACGCTCCGCGCGACTACGCGACCTCTTTGGAGCGCCTGTGGGAACACGCGGACTACGTGGTGGTGAACGTCAGCTCGCCCAACACGCCGGGGCTGCGCGATCTGCAGGCAATCGGCCCCCTGGGGCGGATCATCGACGCGTTGGAGGCCGTGAACCGTCGCCGGGCCGAGGCGGCCGGCCTGCCGCCGCGGCCGCTGCTGGTGAAAATCGCCCCCGACCTGGCCGACCCCGACGTGGACGCGGTGGTCGACCTGGCCATCGACCGCGGCCTCGCCGGTGTGATCGTCGCCAACACCACCCTCTCGCGCGCCGGCCTCACCTGCGACCCGGCGCTCGCCGCCCAGGCCGGCGGGCTCTCCGGCGCCCCGCTGCGCGGGCGCTGCACCGCCTTGGTCGGTCGCGTGGCCGAGCGGGCCGCCGGAGCGCTGGTGGTGATCGGCGTGGGCGGCATCTTCAGCGCGGACGACGTCTGGGACACCCTCGCCGCCGGCGCCGACCTGGTGCAGATCTTCACCGGGTTCGTCTACGGCGGGCCGCTCTCCATCCGCCGGCTGAACGCCGAGCTGCTCGCGCGAATGGATCGCGCGGGCGTCGACCACATCCGCGACCTGTCCCGACCCGGGTGATGGTGCCTCTGCTCACGGGTGCGCCGGTGGGCGCGCGCTGATGCGTTGGCGGCATCGGCGCCGGTCGCTGCGCGGGTTGCTGTGGCGACTGGTCGCCCTGCTCGCCGCGATGCTCGCCATCCTGATGCTGGTCGCGCTCGTCGGCACCCTCACCACCTCGCGCGACTACCGCGCGGCCTCTCAACGCGCCATCCACCGCCAGGCCGCCGCGGACGCGGTGCTGGTGAACATGCTCAACGCGCAAAGCGCCAACCGCGCCTACATCCTGCTGGCCCGCGGCTCGGATCGCCGAGCTTGGAACCGGGCTCGCGCGCGCTATCAGGTCGACATGGGGCTGCTGCGCCGCGTTCTGACCGGTGACGATCGCCTGCTGGAGTCCGCCGATCGGGTGGACACGGCCGCCGGGCTGTGGCAGCAGGAGGCCTTGGAGCTGATCAGCCTGCGCAGCCAGGGGCAGGTGGAACGCGCGGTGCGCCGCGTCGACACCGGCCCCGGCGAGCGGCTCTTCGACGAGTTCCGCAACGAGCAGACGCTGCTGCTGAAGGAGATCGACCAGCGTCGACGCGACGACCTGGCCCGCAACGACCACCAGCGGGAACTGACGCTCATCGGCATGGCCGTCGCCACCCTCCTGGCGCTGCTGGTCGTGGCCCTGGCCAGCCGGCAGGTCTGGCGTCGGGTGGGGCGCCCGATCGACCGGGTGGGGGAGGGGGTCCAGCGGGTGGCCGTCGGGCGTCTGGGCGATCCGGTGACGATCGACGCCGATGCCGTGCGCGAGCTGGAAGAGCTGACCGGGGCCTTCAACCGCATGCAGGCCGAGATCGTCGCCGAGCGCGATCAGGTGGCGCGCTCCGCGCAGCGCGAGGCGACCCAGCGCACCGAACGCGAACTGTGGGAGACGGTTCAGAAGGGCCTGCTGCCCGAGCGGCTGCCGTCGGCGCACGGATTGCGCCTGACCGCGCGCTACCGCCCCTCCGAGCGGGCGCTGCTGGTGGGGGGCGATTTCTACGACGGGCGACTGCTCTCCGACGGGCGGTTGGCGCTGCTGGTGGGCGACATGGCCGGCCACGGGGCGCCGGCGGCCGCCCAGGCCGCCGGACTGCGGTTCGGCTGGCGAACACTGGTGTCGATCAACCCGGATCCGGCGGCGGTGATGGCCGGCCTGAACGCCCAGATGGGCTCTCACGAACAGCGCACCCAGGGCACCTTCGCCTCGGCGATCTACACCGTGGTTGAGCCGAACGGGCGCGTGATCTACGCGACGGCCGGGCATCCGCCGCCGCTGCTGCTGACCGACGACGGCTGTCGAGAGCTGAGCGCCGAGACGAACGGTCCCCTGCTCGGAGTGCTCGATGAGGGCGAGTGGCCGGTGAGCGTCATCGACCTTCCTCCCGGCGGCACGCTGTTTCTCTACACCGACGGCCTGGTTGAGGCCCGACGCGGCGGCGACCTGTTCGGGGTTGAGCGGGCCTGCGCGGTGCTCGAGGCCGAACGGCACAGCGCCCTTCAGCTCCGGGTGCGTCGCGTGATTCGCGCCGCCCGCCGTCACGAGGACGACCTTCAGCGCGACGACGTCGTTGTGGTGGCGGTGGAACGCCCCGTGTTCCCCGCCTGGCTGCGCCAACCCTAGGTTCGGTGGACCGCGGGGGAGGGGGCCGCGAAGGTGCGCTCATGGGCACGGACCGCGGCCTCGCGGGCCTGCGCCCGCGTCAGCGCGCCGCATGCGACCAACAGGTCGTACTCCTGACGCAGACGCGTGCCGATCATCTCGGGACCGTCGGTCGCGACCACCACCGCCACGCCGTCGTCGACCAGGGTGCGCACGACGTCGCGCAGCTGATCGACGTCGCGCAGCGCGCCGGTGCGCAGGTTCGAGGTCGGGCACAGCTCCAGCACCACGTCGCGCTCCACCATCTCACGGCGCAGATCGCGGTCGCAGGCGGCGATGATGCCGTGCCCGATCCGGTCGACCCCCAGGTCCAGCACCGCGCGCATCTCGGCGATGAACGGGCCCCTGTCGGCCTCGTTGAGGCCCTCCTCGCCCGCGTGCAGCGTCACCCCCAACCCGGCGGCGCGCGCCTCGGCCACCAACGGTGCGAGGTCCTGATAGGGGTAGGGCGGCCGGGCGTCGTTCGGGCGGGGGCCGCCGATGTCGATCGCCACGACTCCCCGCTGGCGAAAACGCACCGCGCGCTCCACGATCGCCGCGTTCAGGGCGTGCGGGAACGCGCGGTCCATCATCAGGGTGATCCCGCCGTTGACCGGATATTCCAGACACGCGCGGTCCAACCCGTGCACCGCCGCCATCACGATCGCATCCAGATCGCGTTCCCCGCCGCGGTTGCGCTTGGCCGGGTTGAAGCGCACCTCATGGGTGGTGATGCGCTGGGCGCGGTAGCCGCCGGCGATCATGCCGCGCACCGCGCGCAGCACCCCCTCGGGGCTGCTCTGGATCAGTTCGGTCAACCGGTACACCCGGTCGAGGCCCGCCAACCCGTCGGTGCCCTCGCTC
>DAOKZF010000010.1:0-1949 GCA_035325785.1 Miltoncostaeaceae bacterium | reverse complement strand
GGAGGCGGCGAGAAACTCCCAGTAGTCGCGGTAGGGGAGCTTGATGCCCTGTTCGTGGGCCAACTCCCACATGGTGGCGGCATCGACGCCGCCACCGAGGTGGGCATGCAACTCCGCCAGCCCCTCCTCGGGGGCGAACAGCGCGTCCGGGGAGGGTGGCGGAATGGTGCTCAGGAGGTCGCGCCCGCTCCGACCATCGGCTGCAACTCGCCCGACTGGAACATCTCGGTCACGATGTCACAGCCGCCGACCAGCTGACCGTCGACGAACAGCTGGGGGATCGTCGGCCAGTCCGACCAGCCCGACAGCACCTGGCGCAGGCGGTGGCCGGCGAGGATGTCGCGCGCCCCGTATTCGACCCCGAGGTGGTTGAGGATCTGCACCACCTGGTTGGAGAACCCGCAGCGCGGCATCTCGGGGGTGCCCTTCAGATAGAGGAACACCTTGTTCGAGGAGACCTCGTTCTTGATCTGCTCGAGGATGTCCTCTTCTGACAGGGTGAGGGTGTCGCTCATGTCGTCTCCGGTGCGCGGGTGCGTAGTGCCAATGCGTGGATGCTGCCGTCGTCGAAACGGTGCTGCACGGCGGCGTAGACCATCTTGTGCTGGGCGATCCGGGTCACGCCCGCGAACTGCGGCGCGATGACCTCGGCGGCCAGGTGGTCTCCGCCGCCCTGGTCGATCAGGGTCGCCGACGAGCCCGGCAGGGCCGTTTCAATCAGGGATTTCAGTTCCGCAAGATCTGCCATGGGCGAAACCATAGCTGCCTCGGGTGGGACGGGCCGGGCCGCTCGGCCGCTCGCGTGGAGGCCGTCTGTCAGCGGTCTTCGACCAGCGCGCCGCGCAGATCCGCCACGTCGGTGACGGGCGCCCGACAGGTGAATCCGCGGCAGACGTAGGCCGCCGGGCGTCCGTCCACCAGGGGGCGATCGTGCAGCAGCGGGAGCCGCTCCTCCACGCCGGGCTCGGCGGGGTCGCCGACCGCCAACACATCGTGCGGCCCGAGCGCCTCGCGCGCGGCGCCCACCAGCTCACCGGTGCGCTCGTCGTCCGGCGGGCCGGCGATCGCCACCTGCCGACGGGCGGCCAGGTGCCCCTCGAGCACCAGCAGGGCCGTGCCGTGGGCGTGGGGCATCCGTTCCATGCCGGTGCGCACCCGCTCCAGCGCGCGCATCGCGGCGTCTTCCAGGTGCGGTTCGCCGACGAGGTCGCTCAGGCGCAACAGGACCAGGGCGGCCTGGGCGTTTCCGCTCGGGGTCGGGTGATCGTCCAGATCGCGGGTGCGGGCCGCCAGGCGCTCGTCGTCCTCGCCGCTGTAATAGAAGCCCCCCTGCCCATCGCCGAACAGGCGCTGCATGGCCTGAGCGAGTTCGCGGGCGGCGGTCAACCAACGGGTCCTCCCGGTGGCCTGATGCAGGCGAATCAGTCCGTGGCACAGGTCGGCGTGATCGTCGAGCAGCGCCAGACCAATCGCCCGTCCGTCCATCCAGTTGCGCCGCAGGCGGCCGTCGACGACCAGGCGGTCCAGCAGGAACGCGGCGGTTGCGGTGGCCGCATCGAGATAGTCGGCCCGACCCAGGATCACCCCGGCGTCGGCCAACCCGGCGATCGTCAGGCCGTTCCAGCCGGCGATCACCTTGTCGTCGCGGGTTGGCGCCGGGCGCGCGGAGCGCGCCGCATACAGCAGCCGGTGGGCGTCCATCAGCAGGGGGCCGGCGTCCTGCCCCACCCGTTGAGAGATGTCCGGCAGGCCCATCACCGGGGCCAGCACGCTCAGATCGCCGGCGAAGTTGCCCTCTTCGGAGATGCCGTAGCGCAGGACCACCGTCTCCAGATGGGGGCCGTCGAGCACCTCGGCCAGCTGGGCGGGCGACCAGGCGAAAAAGGCCCCCTCTCCCTCGGGCGAGTCGGCGTCCTGGGCGGCCGCGAACCCGCCGCCGCCGGCGCGCC
>DAOKZF010000009.1:15963-18018 GCA_035325785.1 Miltoncostaeaceae bacterium | reverse complement strand
ACACGATCTCGATGCCCGAGTCGGACACGTTCCTGACCACCAAGGCCCAGCTCGAGGACCAGATGGCGATGACCCTCGGCGGACGCGCGGCCGAGGAGCTGGTGTTCGACGAGATCACCACCGGGGCGGCGAACGACCTGGAGAAGGTCACCCAGACGGCCAAGCAGATGACGATGCGCTTCGGCATGTCGGAACGGCTCGGTCCGCGGGTGTTCGGCCACTCGCACGGCGCGCCGTTCCTGGGACGCGACATGCACTCCGAGCCGGACTACTCCGACGATGTCGCCCGCACGGTCGATTCGGAGATCCGCCGTCTGATCGACGAGGCGCACCAGCGGGCACGGGACATCCTCAGCGAGCACCGCACGCTGCTGGAGGAGGTGTCCCAGATCCTCCTGCGCCGCGAGACGATCGAACGGCAGGAGTTCCTCGCGTTGGTCGAGGGGCTGCCCGAGGACGAGGTCTTTGCCGAGCGCGACGCGCGTGCCGCCCGTGAGGCGGCCGAGCGTGAGCGGGTGGAGCGTGAGGCATCCGGGCGCGGCGCACGTGAGGCTTCCGGTCGGGTTCCCCGTGCGGGGGAGCCCCTCGCCGAAGGGTGATCGCCACCGGCCGGGCGCGCCACGAGCGCGCGTCCGGTCGGAGCGCTCGCTAAGCTGGATCCATCGACGCCCCGCTCGCTTGGTTGCAGCCCCCGACCGTGATGGGGGTCCTGAACGTCACCCCGGACTCCCTCTGGATGGGAGCGGGCGCCTTGGCGGCCGACGCCGCGCTGTTGCGGATGAGAGCGATGGCCGATGCCGGCGCGGCGATCTGCGACGTGGGCGCCGAGAGCACCCGCCCCGGGTCCGACCCGGTGGCTCCCG
This sequence comes from Miltoncostaeaceae bacterium, assembly GCA_035325785.1. GTDB lineage: Bacteria > Actinomycetota > Thermoleophilia > Miltoncostaeales > Miltoncostaeaceae > JAVJSF01. The sequence continues at coordinate 17,155 of DAOKZF010000009.1, read as the reverse complement.
CCGTGCAGCTGGAGCGGCTGGCCGGTGTGTTGACGGTGCTGCGCGAGGGCCGGGCGCCGCTGCCGGTGTCGATCGACACATCATCGGCCGAGGTGGCCGATGCGATGTTGCGGGCCGGGGCCGTGATGGTCAATGACGTGAGCGCGGGCCGGCGTGATCCGCGCATGCTGAGCACCGTGGCGGAGCATGGGGCCGCCATCTGCCTGGTGCACATGCGCGGCACCCCGCGCGACATGCAGCGTTCCCCCCGGTACGAGGACGTCGTCGGTGAGGTGTGCGCCCACCTGCAGGAGCGGGCGGCGGCGGCGATCGCTGCCGGCGTGCGCCCGGGGGACATCATCGTCGACCCCGGGATCGGCTTCGCGAAGACCCTCGAGCACAATCTGGCGCTCCTGGGGGCCACCGGTCGACTGGCCTCGCTCGGTTACCCGCTGCTGGTCGGGGTGTCGCGCAAGAGCATGTTCGGTTTGTTGTTGGGGCGCGACGTGGAGGAACGGATGCCGGCCTCGCTGGCGGCGGGACTGGCCTGCGTGGCGCGCGGGGCCGCGGTGCTGCGGGTGCATGATGTGCGGGAGACCCGCGATGCCCTGCGGGTGTGGACGGCGATCGAGGGGACCGGCCGGTGAGCGATGATCGCGTGATCGTCTCCGTGCGCGGCCTCGAGGTTTTCGGCCGCCACGGGGTCTTCCCGGCCGAACGGGAGTTGGGGCAGCGGTTCGTGGTGGATCTGGACATCCGTCTGGCGGATGCCCGTTCGGCCGCCAGCGACCGTCTGGACGACACCGTGGACTACGCGCAACTCGTGGATCGGATCGGCGCCCTGGTCGCCGGCGAGCCGGTGGCCTTGCTTGAACATCTCGCCGCGCGGATCGCCGCGTGCACCCTGGAGGATCCACGCGCGGCGGCGGTGACGGTGACCGTCCACAAACCGCATGTGGCGCTGGCACACACCCTGCGTGAGACGGCCGTCACCCTGACGCGCGAGCGATGAGCGCGCGGGCCTACTGGATCGGGATCGGCGCGAACCTCGGCGATCGCTGGGGGGCGCTGGCGAGCGCGGTGCGGGCGGTCGCCGCCACCGGGGCCACCATCGACGCGGTCAGCTCGGCCTATGAGACCGCGCCGCGGGAACTGGACGATCAGCCGACATTTCTCAACGCGGCGCTGCGCGCGCACCGCCCTCACCCCCCCC
>DAOKZF010000009.1:9106-15953 GCA_035325785.1 Miltoncostaeaceae bacterium | reverse complement strand
GCTGGGGCGCACGCGGGGCGGGGTGAGGTACGGCCCGCGCGTGATCGACTGCGATCTGTTGCTGTGGGAGGGTGGCAGCTGGGATGAGCCCGACCTCCAGATTCCCCATGCGCGCCTGACAGAACGGCGCTTCGCGTTGGTACCGCTGTTGGAACTGGATCCCGACCTGCGTCTGCCCGACGGGCGCTCGCTCGCCGTGCTCGAGGCGGCCCTGGACGCGGTGGAACAGAGCGTGCGACGCGTGGAGCACGAGGGCTGGCCGCCGCCCCGGTGAGGGCGTCGCCTCGGATGTGCCCGGGGGAGGGGTACAATCATGGGCCGTCCGCCCCCAATCAGGATCCGCGATGAGCCATACGGACGAACTCGAGGAATACGACGCCGAGCTGGAATTGCGTCTCAAGCGGGAATACGCCGATGTTTTCCCGCTGTTCCGCTATTGCGTGCTCACCCAGGAAGCGACCTACCTGTGCAATCGCTTCCATCGGGATTTCATGCCGCAGGCCGCGTACCCGTTCTTCCACATCACGATGGAAGACGTCTGGGTGTGGGATAAGAACCGTCCGTCGCGCATCATTCCGCGGGTCGAGATCTACACCGCTCAGGATGTGACCGTCGAGATCCTGCGGGCGGACGACGACGCTCAGGCCGACGCGCTGGATGCCGGCTGACGATGTCGTCGAACGGGAAACGGGACCCGGTGCTGCTGGCGATCGATGTCGGTAACACCCAGACGATGGCCGGGGTCTATCAGGGCGAGCATCTGCTGCACGAGTGGCGCATCTCAACCATTCCGGGGGCGACCGCGGATGAACTGGCCGCCCACCACGACCAGATATTGCGGTTGCGCGGCGGCAGCCTTCAGACCCTCGAGCGCATGGTCGTCGGGTCGGTGGTGCCGCCGCTGTCGGAGGCCTATCGGAACCTGTCGCTGAAGTACCTGGACCACGAGGCCCTGGTCGTCGGCCCGGGGGTGCGCACCGGGGTGCGCCTGGCGATCGACAATCCCCACGAGGTGGGCGCCGATCGGATCGCCAATGCGGTCGCCGCTCTGGAGCGCTTCGGCGGACCCTGCATCGTGGTGGACTTCGGCACCGCGACCAATTTCGATGTGATTTCGAGCGCCGGCGAGTACATCGGGGGCGTGATCGCCCCGGGCGTCGAGCTGTCGCTCGAAGCGCTCACCTCCCGGGCGGCGCGTCTGGCGCGAATCGAGATGGTCGCCCCGAACAGGATCATCGGCCGGTCGACCGTCGAGTGCCTGCGCTCCGGGATCATCTACGGCACGGTGGCGATGGTCGACGGGGTGGTCGCGCGCATGAAGGAGGAACTCGGCCCGCAGACCCTGGTGGTCTCCACCGGCGGACTTGCCGGATTGGTCGGCGACCACTCTCTCCAGATCGATGAGCATGTGCCGCTGCTGACGCTGGACGGGCTGCGGTTGGTGCATGAACGCAACCATTCGCCCGAGGCGGTTCACCCCGTGCGACGGCGTGCCGTGCCGGGGGTGGGAGAATGAAGAAGCGAATGAGGGCGATCGTGCTGGGGCGCCGGGAGGCGCCCGCCGACGTCCGCGCACCGTCCGGGGCGAACCCCCTGAACGAGCCGTTCGCGATCGGCTCCCTCACCCTCGCCAATCGCATCGTGCAGGCACCGCTGGCCGGAATCGCCAACAGCGCCTTTCGTCTCCAATCCCATCGACACGGCGCGGGCCTGGCCGTGTCGGAGATGATCGCCAGCCTCGGGATGCTGCACGGTAACCGCAAGACCCTCGCCATGTTGGAGCGCGATCCGCGCGAGGGCCCCGGCGGGGTTCAGATATTCGGTGCCGATCCGGCGGCGATGGCGGAGGCCGCCCGGATGGTCGAACGGTCCGGTGCCGATTTTGTCGACATCAACATGGGCTGTCCGGTGCGCAAGGTCTGCAGCACCGGCGCGGGCGCGGCCCTGCTCGCCGAGCCCGAGCGGGCGGCCGACGTGATCGAGGCGATGGTGCGAGCGGTCGACATCCCCGTCACGGTCAAGATGCGCCGTGGTCTGACCCCGGCCGATGCGGCCCCGGTCGAGCTGGCGCGCCGGTTCGTCGCCGCGGGCGCCGCCGCCCTGTTCGTCCATCCCCGCGCCGCCGCCGAGGAGTACGAGGGGACCTCCGACCACCGGATCACCGCCGAGGTCGTCCGCGCGGTCGACGTGCCGGTGATCGCCAGCGGCGACATCACCGACCCGCGGACCGCGCGCGAGGTGCTGGGGCGCACCGGCTGCGCCGCGGTGGCGATCGGTCGCGGCGCCCTGGGCTATCCGTGGCTGTTCGGGGACCTGGCCGCCGGCCACACCCGCGCCCGTCCGACTCTGGAGGGGGTGGTCGACGAGGTGCGCCGCTTCGCCGAGGACGTGCGTGCGGTGCTCGGCGACCGGCGGGCCTGTGGCTACATGCGCAAGTTCTATCCGTGGTATTTGACCGGTCGCGGTGTGACACATGACCTGCTGGAGCGGTTGCTGCAGACGCCGACGCTCGATGAGGCGCTGTCGTTGCTGGGCGAGGCGGTCCGCGAGCCGGTGCCCGCGTGAGGCTTGTCCCACGTCGCACCTGCTAGCCTCCGGCGCCGTCCCGCCCGTTCCGTGCCAGCTGGAGGCCGTCCGCACGATGGACCGTGAAGTGATCCTGACCGAAGAGGGCCACGCGAAACTGCGCGAGGAGATCGAGTACCTCTCGAACGTCAAACGGCGTGAGGTGGCGGAGCGCATCAAGGAGGCGCGCGAGTTCGGCGACATCTCGGAGAACTCCGAGTATGACGACGCCAAGAACGAGCAGGCCCAGGTCGAGCAGCGCATTCAGCAGCTCGAGCAGCGGTTGCGCAATGCGCGGGTGGTGGCGACCGACGATCTGCCGAAGGACGTCGTCTCGATCGGCACCCGCGTCACGCTGCGCGACACCACGAGCGGCAAGAACCGCGAGTACGCGATCGTCGGTTCCGCCGAGGCCAACCCGCGCGAGGGCCGTCTGTCGAACGAGAGCCCGGTGGGCAAGGCCCTCATGGGGCGCAAGAAGGGCGAAACGGTCACGATTCCCGCGCCGCGCGGCGCGCTGGAGTACGAGATCGTGAAGGTCTCCCGCACCCTCGAGGGGTGAGCACGCCCGAGGAGGTCAGCGAAGGGGGCCTTGCGGCCCTGATCGCCGAACGGCGGGCCAAAGCCGACGCCCTGCGCGCGGCCGGCATCGACCCGTTTCCCCATCGCTTCGCGGGCCGGCGGCCGATCGGGCCGCTGCGCGACGCCAACGAAGACCTGCCGGCCGGCGAACAGCGGGACGAGGTCGTCCGTGTGGCGGGCCGCATCGTCGCCCGACGCGGCCAGGGCAAGATGGCCTTCCTCGATCTGGAGGACCGCAGCGGGCGGATTCAGCTGTGGGCGACCCTCGACCGGGTGGGTGAGGAGGCGATGCGCGCGATCGGTGACCTCGACCTGGGCGACATCGTCGGGGTCGAGGGAACCGTTACCCGCACCCGCCGAGGCGAGCTGAGCATCGTGGTTGCGCGGGTGACGATGCTCGCCAAGACGCTGCGCCCGCCGCCCGACAAGCATGCGGGTCTGAAGGACCCGGAGCTGCGCTTCCGGCGACGCTACCTCGATCTGATGGCCGACGCCGAGGTGCGTGAAGCGTTCATGACGCGGGCCAAGGCGATCGCAACCGTGCGGCGTTTCCTCGATGAGCGCGGTTTCGTTGAGGTCGAGACGCCGACCCTACAACCGATTTACGGCGGGGCCGCCGCGCGCCCCTTTGTGACCCATCACAACGCGCTGGGACGCGACTTCTACCTGCGCATCGCCACCGAGCTGTATCTGAAGCGCTGCATCGTCGGCGGTCTGGAGAAGGTCTACGAGCTGGGCAAGGACTTCCGCAACGAGGGGGTCAGTCACAAGCACAACCCCGAGTTCACGATGGTCGAGACCTACGAGGCCTACGCCGACTATCGCGATGTGATGGACATGCTCGAGCAGTTGGTCGCCCGCGTCGCGACCGAGGCGACCGGCGGCACCCGCGTGGCGTGGAAGGGCGAGACGATCGACTTCGCTCCGCCCTGGCGCCGGCTTGACTTCCGCGACGGGTTGCGCGAGGCCAGCGGCGTCGACGTGCGCGTCCACGACACCGAGGAGAGTCTGCGGACGGCCATGCGCGCGGCCGGTCTGGACGCCCCCGACGGGCAGCCGTGGGCGAAACTGGTCGACGGTCTGCTCAGCCAGACGCTCGAGCCGACGCTCATTCAACCGACGATCCTCCACGACTACCCGCTGGAGTTGTCGCCGTTCGCCAAGCGGCATCCCGATGATCCGCGCGTGGTCGAGCGCTTCGAGGCGTTCGCCGGCGGCATGGAGATCGCCAACGCGTTCACCGAGCTGAACGATCCGGATGACCAGCGCGAGCGTTTTCGCATGGCGGCCGCCGATCGGGACGCCGGCGATGACGAGGCTCAGCCGATGGACGAGGACTTCCTCACGGCGCTGGAACACGGCATGCCCCCGACCGGGGGTCTGGGCATGGGGCTCGACCGACTGGTGATGCTGCTCACCGATCGTCACACGATTCGTGAGGTGGTCCTCTTCCCGGCGATGCGCACCTGATCCGGGGCGGGGTGCGCCCCCTCCGAACCGGTTCGGAAGGGACGGCCCGTCGGAGCATCGCGTTGGCGGACCGCGTCCGGACCGCATGATGGACCCCGGATGGCTTCCTGCCGCATGGGGGTGACGGCGCTCGGTTGGGCGGATAGGCTCGTCCGCATGACGACCACATCCCGCCTTCTTCTGTCCGCCTGTTTCGCCGGCGCCGCGCTCGCCCTGAACGGGATGGGCGTCATCGCTCAGGCCGCCCCCGCGCCGAGGGTTCTCACCGTCACCAAGTCCATGGCGATCAAGGTGCTGACGCCCGGCAACCAGGTTGGGGCGTGGAGCACGTCTCAGGAGTTCACGGTTCAGTGTCCCCGGCCGAACGATCGATCGCTCGCTCCCGGCATCATCTTTGCGACGAATCCCTTGGCGGCAATGAGCTTCGGACCTCAGGTTCTCGGCGGCTCCGTGGTGGGGCGCGCCGGCGTGTCGCGCACTCGGCTCCAGTTGCTCTGTTTGCGCAACGGGCGGATCGTGAGTCGGGACGTTCAGGGTCGGATCGTGCCCGGTTCCTCGCCGGATTCCGGTCGAGTGACGGTGAGGGCGTCCTGCCCACGCGGTTTCGTGCCGGTCGCGGCTCCCCTTTCACAGGACTATGCGCCCGGATTCGGTCGGTTCATCTCACGCCCGGATGGGGCGCGCGGATGGCTGGTTCAGGTGGAGGACGTTCCGGACGGACTGATCGCGATCAACAACCCCGGGGCGTTCGCCCGGGTGAACTGCGTCAAGGCGGCCGCGTCGTCGACGGTGGCGAAAAGGGCCGTGCTGTTGCCCAACGGGACCGCGGCGATGACGCTCACCTGCGCCCGCGGCCGCGCCCTCGGGTGGGGGGTGGAACTGGGGACCTACACGCGCTACCCGACGCGCGGTGATTGGGCGACGCCGATCGTCGCTCAGGCCCAATTCACGGGTACGAGAGCGATGCGCTTCCTGTTTCGTCTGCCGCCCGGAGTGTCGGCGCCCGCGGATCGTGCGGTCGATGTGACCGCGCATGTGGTCTGCGGTACGCCAATCGCCTGAGTGCATCCGTCGACTGGGCTCATCCCCTGAGCGCGGTGGCCCTGTTATAGTCCCGCGCTGTCTCAGATCGACGATTGGACCGAGGAGCGGATGGCTAAGCCACGAGGCCGGGCTCGAGCGAAGAACAAGGGCCGCAAGGGTGCGGTGCCGACGCAGCGCAAGCGGCGTCCGCAGTTGGCGCTCGAGGAGATTGACTGGAAGAACTACCCCTCGCTGCGGCGTTTCGTCAGCGAGCGCGGCAAGATCCGCTCGCGGCGCATCACCGGTCTTTCCCGGCGCCAGCAGTCTCAGGTGGCGCGTGCGGTCAAGCGCGCCCGCACCATGGGTCTGCTGATCTACCCCGACCAGGACCGGCGCGTCCGCCAGTAGAAATGAGCGCTCCGGCGGTCCGTCGGAGCCTCTGTCGGTCAGCGCTCACCACGGCCAGAGAGTCTCCCGAGCCCGCCGGATCTCCCGGCGGGAGGCCCATCGACCCGTGCTAGACTCACCCTCTGGCGGGAACCGGTGAAACGTTCCTCTCAGCCGTGCGCACACGGGGCGTGCGGGCTCTTGATCATCCATCATCGTCCTGTACACGTCGTTCGCGTCATGTCCGGTGCTCAACACGGCGTCCAGGTGGGGTAGCGGGTGAGTAGGAAAGGGAAGCCCGATGTTCGAACGGTTCACTGAGCGCGCCCGCCAGGTGGTTGTCCTGGCGCAGGAAGAGGCGCGCACCCTCAAGCACAACTACATCGGCACCGAGCACATCCTGCTCGGCCTGCTGCGCGAGGAAGAGGGCCTGGCAGCCCGGGTGCTCGAGGGGCTCGAGATCACCGTGGAAGAGGTGCGCGCCCAGGTGATTCGGATCGTCGGGTCGGGCGAGGAGGTCACCTCCGGCCAGATTCCGTTCACGCCCCGCGCCAAGAAGGTGCTCGAGTTGGCGTTGCGCGAGGCGCTGTCGCTCGGTCACAACTACATCGGCACCGAGCACATCCTGCTCGGGCTCGTGCGCGAGAACGAGGGCGTCGCCGCACGCATCCTGACCGACTTCGACGCCGACTCCGAGAAGATCCGCAACGAGATCATCCGCATGCTGTCCGGCCCGGGCCGGCGTCAGCAGGGTGCGGCGACCGGCGCCGGCAGCGCCTCGGGCGACAAGAAGTCGAGCAAGCTGCTCGACCAGTTCGGC
>DAOKZF010000009.1:0-9096 GCA_035325785.1 Miltoncostaeaceae bacterium | reverse complement strand
GAGCGGGTGATGCAGACCCTGGCGGGGCGCACCAAGAAGAACCCGGTGCTGATCGGTGAACCCGGCGTCGGCAAGACCGCCGTGATCGAGGGGCTCGCCCAGCGGATCGCCTCCAACGAGGTGCCGGAACTTCTGCGCAACAAGCAGATCTACACCCTCGACCTCGCCGCGCTGGTCGCCGGGTCGAAGTATCGGGGTGAGTTCGAGGAACGCCTCAAGAAGGTGATGAAAGAGATCACCCAGCGAGGTGACATCATTCTGTTCATCGACGAGCTGCACAACCTGGTCGGCGCGGGGGCCGCCGAGGGGGCGATCGACGCGGCCTCGATCCTCAAGCCGGCGCTGGCCCGCGGTGAGCTGCAGACCGTCGGTGCGACCACCTTGGACGAGTACCGCAAGTACCTGGAGCGCGATTCGGCGCTCGAACGGCGCTTCCAGCGGATCAACGTCGACGAGCCGAGCCAGGAGGAAACCGAGCAGATCCTGCGCGGCCTGCGCGACCGCTACGAGGCTCACCACCGCATCACGATCACGGACGAAGCGCTGACGGCCGCCGCGAGTCTGGCCGATCGCTACATCACCGACCGCTTCCTGCCCGACAAGGCGATCGACCTGATCGACGAAGCCGGCTCGCGCATGCGGATCAAGACCATGACCGCGCCGCCCACCTATCGGGAACTCGAGGACGAGATCGAGCAGACCCGCAAGGACAAAGAGGCCGCGATCGAGGCCCAGGAGTTCGAAAAGGCCGCGAACCTGCGCGACCAAGAACGACGCCTGACCAACAAGAAGCGCGACCTCGAGGACCAGTGGAAGAACGATGACAACGGGCCGCGCCCGGAGATCGGCGAGGAGGAGATCGCCGACATCGTCTCCATGTGGACCGGCATCCCCGTCTTCAAACTGACCGAGGCCGAGACCCAGAAGCTCCTGCGGATGGAGGACGAACTCCACAAGCGGGTGATCGGGCAGGAACAGGCGATCACCGCCGTCTCGCGGGCCATCCGCCGCGCGCGGGCCGGGATCAAGGACCCCAAGCGGCCCGCCGGTTCCTTTATCTTCCTCGGCCCCTCCGGAGTCGGTAAGACCGAGCTCGCCCGCACCCTGGCCGAGTTCCTCTTCGGCGACGAGAGCGCGCTGATCCAGGTCGACATGTCCGAGTACATGGAGAAGCACGCGGTCTCGCGCCTGGTCGGCTCCCCGCCCGGTTACGTCGGCTACGACGAGGGCGGTCAGCTCACCGAGCAGGTGCGGCGCAAGCCCTACTCGGTGATCCTGCTCGACGAGGTCGAGAAGGCCCACCCCGAGGTCTTCAACATCCTGCTTCAGATCCTCGAGGACGGACGCCTGACCGACGCTCAGGGACGCTCGGTCGACTTCCGCAACGCGATTCTGATCATGACCTCGAACATCGGGGCCGCGACCATCTCGCGCAACACCCCGCTGGGCTTCTCGGTGGCCGAGGACAACGGCATCAGCTACGACGACATGAAGTCGCGCATCATGGGCGAGCTGAAGAAGGTCTTCCGCCCAGAGCTGATCAACCGCATCGACGAGATCATCGTCTTCCACAAGCTGGCGAAGGAGGAGATCACCTCCATCGTCGACCTGCTGCTGGTGCGGTTGCAGAACCAGATGAAGGACCACGGCGTCGCCCTGCAGCTGACCGCGGCCGCCAAGGACCTGCTGGTGGAGCAGGGGTACGACCCGACGATGGGCGCCCGCCCGTTGCGTCGGGCCATCCAACGCTTGGTCGAGGACCCGTTGTCCGATCGGATCCTCGGAGGTGTCTTCCCCGAGGGCAGCACGATTACGATCGACCGCGACGGCGAGGAGCTGTCGATCGAGGTTGCCGAGGCACCCGCACAGCCGCAGACGCCCGTCGCCGAGGACGAACCGGCGGCCGCCATCGGCGCCAGTGCGCAACCGGCCGGTGACGACGGCGACGAGGGTGAGGACTGAGCGGCCCCGGTGAGGGACCGCATACAGACGTTACGACGGGCCGCGCAGCGCGCGGCCCGTTGACGCGAGGAACGGCAACGATGGGCTCGGCGCGCGCACGGGTGGCGTTTGCCTGCGATGCCTGCGGCGCCCACGCCTCGCGGTGGGTTGGCCGCTGCCCCGAGTGCGGCGAGTGGGGGACGGTCAGCGAACGCGCCGATCTCGATCGACGTCCGCGCGCGGGCGCGGTGGCGCCGCTGCTGCGGCTGGCCGACCTCGACGACGTGCGCCCCGCGCGCATCGCGACCGGGTTGGCCGAGCTTGACCGGGTTCTTGGCGGCGGGCTCGTCGCCGGGTCACTGGTGCTCATCGGCGGCGAGCCGGGGATCGGCAAGAGCACCCTGGTGCTTCAGGCGCTCGCGTCCCTGGCGAGCGGGCGCCAGGTGCTGCTGGTCACCGGTGAGGAATCGCCCGGTCAGGTGCGCGGGCGCGCTGACCGGCTGGCGGCCGACTGCGGGGGCATCCAGGTGTTGGCCGAGACCCGGCTCGAGACCGTCGTGGACGCCCTGCGCGCGCATCGGCCCGCGGTCTGTGCGATCGACTCGGTCCAGACGCTTCACGCCGATGCGGTGGAGGGCCTGCCCGGGGCGCCCAATCAGGTGCGCCACGCCACGGTCGAGCTGATGCGTCTGGCGAAGGAGACCGGCTGTTCCCTGCTCTTGGTCGGGCAGGTCACCAAGGACGGCGGCCTTGCCGGGCCGCGCACCCTCGAGCATCTGGTCGACTGCGTGCTCGCCTTCGAGGGCGACGATCTGCGCTCCCACCGCGTGCTGCGGGCGATCAAGAATCGCTTTGGGTCCACCAACGAGACCGGTCTGTTCGAGATGGCGGCCGACGGGCTGCGCAGCGTGGACGACCCGACGCGCATCTACCTGGCCGAGGTGGGTGAGCGGATCGGATCGTGCGTCTTTCCCGCGATCGAGGGCAGCAGGGCACTGCTGGTGGAGGTCCAAGCCCTCGTCGGGCCCACCGAAATCGTGCCCGCGCGGCGCGTGGCGATCGGTGTCGATCGCACCCGCGTCGCCCAGGTGATCGCGGTGCTCTCGCGCCACGCCGGCCTGCATCTGGGCGATTCCGACGTGTTCGTGAGCGTCGCGGGCGGCGCACGGGCCCTCGACCCGGCCGCCGACCTGGCGATCGCGCTCGCGCTGACCAGCGCGCAGCGCGGGATCCCGCTGGCGCCCGGAACGATGGCGTTCGGCGAGCTGGGGTTGACGGGGGCGGTGCGTCCCACCGGTCACGGGGCGCGTCGTCTGGCAGCCGGGGTTGCCCACGGGATGGTGATGGCCGTCACGCCGCCCGGCGACGACGGTGACACCGGTGGAGGGGTCGCCCTGCGGCGGGCCGCTGCCGGAGATGTGCGTGAGGCACTCGAGTTGGCGTTCGATCGCGCCTAATCGATCGAATACCGGAACGAGCAGGGGGAGGCACGGTTGTACGAAGTCGGTGACAAGGTGGTTTACCCGCATCACGGGGCGGGGTTGATCACCAACAAGGAGGAACGCGAGGTGCTCGGCCAACGGCGCGAATACCTCACGATCGAAATCCTCTACAACGAAATGACCGTGCGCGTTCCGACCGAGAACGCCGACCGGGCCGGCCTGCGGCGCGTGATCGGCGAGGAGGAGGTCGAGGCGGTGCTGGCGGTGCTGCGCGACGACGGCACCCAGATGCCCAAGAACTGGAACCGTCGCTTCAAGCACAACCGCGACAAGATCAAGACCGGCGACATCTTTGAGCTGGCCGAGGTCGTGCGCAACCTCTCGATCCGCGACATGGACAAGGGTCTGTCGACCGGCGAGAAGCAGATGTTCGGCCGGGCGAAGAAGATTCTCGCCAGCGAGCTGATGTACGCGCGCGACATGGCCGAGCAGGACGCGGTCGACTTCCTGGATGAACTCCTGGCGAGCATGGGGGCCGACCAGGAGGAGGGTGAACCCAAGACGACGAAGGGCAAGACCAAGACCCGCGCGTCCGCCAAGAAGGCCGAGGCGGCCGGCGACTGAAACCGACCGGGGCGATCACCGCCTGAGGACGAGCATGCCGGCCTCTCCCGACACAATCCACACTCAGGCGGTCCGACTCGGATGGTGAGCGCGGTCACCCGCATCGTGCTCGCAGTGTTGCTGGGGCTGGCCGCCTACCAGGTTGGCGCGGCGCTCGGTCTGTTCGACCGGGTCGACTCCCCGTGGCGCTACCTGGTGGGAGCGGCCGTCGTTCTGGCGGGTCTCGCGTTGGGTGCCCTGATCGGCACATTGGTCGCCCGCGTGCTGCGCGAGCGCCTGCGCGCGCTCGAACGGGCGTCCGACCGCCGCTCGGCATCGGAGTTGATCGTGGGCGCGTTGGGGCTGGTCGTCGGCCTTCTGGCGGCGGCGCTCGCCGGCATCGCGGTGGCGAAACTGCCGATCATCGGCCCCTACCTTCTGCTGCCGGTCGTCCTGGTGGTCGCCTACATCTTCAGCCGGGTGGCGGCGCGCCGACACACCGACATCCTGCGCCTCATCGGGCTTCGCACGCGCGCCGCGGGGCCCGCGGGCATCCGCCTGATCGACACCAGCGCGATCATCGACGGCCGCCTGTTGGAGGTGGCCCGGACCCGCTTTCTCTCCGGTTCGCTGGTGGTGCCGGAGTTCGTCCTGGACGAACTGCAGCAGGTGGCCGACTCGTCGGATCCGCTCAAGCGTCGGCGCGGCCAGCGCGGCCTGGAGATCGTGGAGGAACTGAAGACCCTCGCCGACGGGGGCTTCGCCGTTCGACGCGGCGACTATCCGGACCTGGAGGGGGTCGACCAGAAGCTCGTCCGGATGGCGCAGGACCTCGGCGGCGCGATCATCACCACCGACTTCAACCTGAACAAGGTCGCGCGCATCCGTGGGGTGGAGGTGCTGAACGTCAACGAGCTGGCCAACGCCCTGCGGCCGGCCGTGCCGCCCGGGGAACCGTTGCAGGTGAAGATCGTGCGCGAGGGGCGCGAATACGACCAGGGTGTCGCGTACTTGGACGATGGCACGATGGTGGTGGTCGACGGGGGCCGGCGGGCGTTGGGGACCGAGGTCACCGTCGAGGTCACCAGCGTGTTGCAGAACCCCTCCGGCAAAATGATCTTCACCCGCATGCAGGAGAGCTGAGCGGTGCGTCGCGGGAGGGCTGCGGCGGTGGTGGTGGCGGCCGGCGCCGGGACGCGCCTGGGGGCCGAGCTGCCGAAGGCCTTCGTGCCGTTGGCGGGCAAACCGATGGTGCTGTGGAGCATCGCCGCCGTGGCGGCGCTGCAACGAATCGCGGCCATCGTGGTGGTGGTCCCCGAGGGGCGGCGCGATTGGGCCGCCGACCTGCTCGGCACGCAACCCGAACGGGTACGTCTGGTCGAGGGCGGGGCCACACGCGCGATTTCGGTTGCGCGTGGGGTGGCCGAGGTGCCCGACGACGCTCGGGCGATCGTGGTGCACGATGCCGCCCGCCCGCTGGTCGAGGCCGGGCTGGTGGAACGGGTGCTGGGGGCGCTCGATCGGGACGAGGGGGCGATCGCGGCCCACCCGGTGGCGGACACCCTCAAATTGTCCGGGCCGCGCGGCCATATCGCCCGCACGGTGCCGCGCGAGGGACTGTGGGCGGCCGAGACGCCTCAGGCCTTCCGCTCCGATGCGTTCCGCGAGGCCCTCGCGCGGGCGACGGCCGCCGACACCCTGGCTCAGATGACCGACTGCGCGGCCATCATGGAGGCCGATGGGCGCAGCGTCGCCCTGGTCGAGTCGGGAATTGTGAACTTCAAGGTCACCACCGAGTCCGACCTGCGGGTTGCCGAGGCCCTGCTGGCGGTCCGCGCGCAGGATGCCCCGGTCGACTAGTCTGCCTCCCTGGCGTGCTGACCGACTACCACATGCATCTTCAGCCCGATGGGCCCGAGGCGCGCGCCGCTCAGGCGTCGCGTTGGGACGCCGAGGGCGGCCCGCGCTCGCCCGGATGGTTGCGGCGTTACGTCGAGCGTGCCCGTGCTCGCGCGGTGGAGGAGATCGCGATCACCGAGCATGTCCATCGCTTCCGTGAGGCCGCGGACTGGCTTGACAATCCCTGGTGGCGCGCGGAGGCGCGGGAGGATGTCGACGCATACTGCGCCGATCTGGTGCGGGCTCGCGAGGAGCATGGTCTGCCGCTGTTGGTGGGTGTCGAGATGGACTGGTTGCCCGGTCGTCGCGAGCGGATCGAGGCCTTCCTGGCCGATCGGCCCTTCGACATCGTGCTCGGCTCCGTCCACTGGCTCGACACCCTCGGGGTCGACCATCCCGAATATCCCGCCTGGGAATCGCTCGCGCCGACGGAGTTGTGGACGCGCTATCTGGAGGAACTGGTGGCGGCCGCCCGATCGGGGCTGTTCGACGTGTTGGCCCACCCGGATCTGCCCAAGGTCTTCGGTCAGAGGATGCCCGCGGCGCTGACCGCACGCCTGGATGACGCGGTGGTGGCGATCGCCGACAGCGGAGTGGCGATCGAGTGCTCCTCGGCGGGACTGCGCAAACCGATCGGCGAGCTCTACCCGGCGCCGGACCTGCTGAAACGCTTCTGCCGCGCCGGGGTGCCGGTCACGCTCGCGAGCGATGCGCATCGCCCCGAGGATGTCGCCCGCGACTACCCGCTTGCGGTGGCGGCCCTGCGCTTGGCCGGCTACCAGACCATCACCAGATTCGCGCGACGCGAGCCGCGGCAGGTCTCGTTGCGGTGGGCATGAGCGACGCCGGGTTGCGCGTCGGGCTGGGGATCGACTCACACCGATTCGCCCCCGGGCGCCCCTGCATGATCGGCCTGGTGCGCCACGAGCACCCCGAGGGGCCCGACGGTCACTCCGATGGCGACGTTGCCGCCCACGCCCTGTGCGATGCGCTGCTGGCCGCCGCCGGGCTGCCCGACATCGGTGCGCTTTTTCCGCCGGGAGATCCGGAGTGGGCCGACGCCTCCGGGCGGTTGCTGCTCGGCCTGGTGATGCGTCGGGTGCGGGAGGCGGGCATGAGCGTCGTGAACGCCCACGTGACCGTGATCTGTGAGGCGCCGCGCATCGCCCGTCTGCGCGAGGCGATGGAGGACGCCATGTCCGCCGTCGTCGGCGCGCGCGTCGGCGTGCATGCCACCACCGCCGAGCGGATGGGTGCGCTCGGCCGTGGCGAGGGGATCGCGGCGCAGGCGATCGCGCTGTTGGCGGGGGCGGAGGGAGCATCGACGCGAGCGAACGACGGGGGAGCAATCCGATGGACGCCAGCGAAGACACCGGCGTGCGCCTCTATTCAACGCTCACCCGACGCAAGGAACCCCTGGTCGCCGGACCGGGCGGGGCGGTGGGCATCTACGTCTGCGGGCCGACGGTCTACGGTCCGATCCACATCGGCAACGCGCGCCCGTTTGTCGTGTTCTCCGTCCTCAAACGGTTCCTGGCACGCTCCGGCCTGCGGGTGCGCCTGGTGTCGAACCTGACCGACATCAACGACAAGATCTACACCGCCGCGCGCACCGCCGGCGTGCCCAGCACCGAGTTCGCCGAACGCTGCGCCGAGGGGTATATCGCCGACACCGATCGTCTGGGCCTCGGCCGCCCCGACGCGGAGCCGCGGGTCACCGACAGCCTGCCGCAGATCATCGCCCTGATCGAGACCCTGATCGATCGCGGCCTCGCCTATCCGGCCGACGGGGATGTCTACTTTCGGGTTGAGCGTTTTCCCGCCTACGGTCGGCTGTCCGGGCGGCGCCTGGAGGATCTGGTGCCGCAGGAACCCGGTCCGGCGAAGGAATCGCCGCACGATTTCGCCCTGTGGAAGGGGCGCAAGCACGATGAGGACGCGTGGTGGGAGTCGCCCTGGGGGCCGGGGCGGCCGGGATGGCACATCGAATGCTCGGCGATGGCCGAGGAGGCCCTCGGCCACGGGTTCGAGATTCACGGCGGTGGCATCGACCTGGTGTTCCCCCACCACGAGAACGAGATCGCCCAGTCCGAGGGCGCCCACGGCGGCTGCATGGCGTCCATCTGGATGCACAACGAAATGCTCGAGCTGGGCGACGAGAAGATGAGCAAGTCGCTCGGCAACGTTGCACTGTTGCGCGATGTGCTCGACCGCTGGCCGGCGCCGGTGGTGATCGCCTTCTTCCTCACCAGCCACTACCGCTCCCGTCTGCCCTTCACCGAGGCGCGGATGGCGGAGGCCGAGGCGGTGGTCGCTCGGCTGGAGAACACCCTCGCTGCGATCGACCGTGCGGTGGCGGCCGATGGGGCGGGCACCGACCTCACGCTGGCGGCCGCCGTGGCGAACGGGCGCGCGGCCTTCTTCGCGGCGCTCGCCGATGACTTCGGCACTCCGGGCGCCTTCGCGGCCCTCTTTGAGATCGTGCGCGCCGTGAACCGTGCCATCGGCGAAGGCGCGGCCGGCGTCGAGCAACTGCGGGAGGCGGGGGTCCAGTTGCGGGACCTTCTGGATGTGCTGGGGCTCGGCGCCGTGGGCGCCGCGCCGCGGGATGCCGCCGGGGCGCCGCCCGAGGTTGAGCGCCTGGTGGCGGAGCGGGAGCGCGCGCGGGCCGAGCGAGACTTCGCGACCGCCGACCGGTTGCGCGAGGAGATCGGCGTCCACGGCTTCGCGGTGGTCGACGGTCCGGAAGGGCCGCGACTGGAAGCGCTCTGATGAGCGCCCGTGCCGCGGGGCGCCGTGCGGGTCGGCGCGGTGGTGGCGCCACGGTGAACGACGACGAGTTCGTTTACGGGCGCAATCCCGTGCGTGAGCTGGTGCTCGCCGGACGCCGCGAGGCATCGGAGCTGTTTGCGACCGAGCAGGCACTCGCCGGCGCCGACTGGCTGAGCGCGCGGAGGGTGATCGTCCGTACGCGCGATCAACTGGCCCGGCTGGTCGGTACCGGGGACCACCAGGGGGTGGTGGCGCGGGTGGAGCCGTACCCGTATGTCGACCTGCGCGAACTGCTCGGCGCGGACGGCCCGTTGATCTGCCTGGATGGCGCGCATGATCCGCGCAATCTCGGGGCGATCGCGCGCGTGGCGGAGGGCGCGGGTGCGGCGGGCATGATCATTCCCGCCCGCGGCGGGCCCGGGCCGTCGCGGAGGCGCGG
>DAOKZF010000008.1:14183-18149 GCA_035325785.1 Miltoncostaeaceae bacterium | reverse complement strand
GCGGAGTGGACACCAAGTCGAGTCGCACCGACATGGTGAGCGACGCCGACCGCGACGCCGAATCTCTGATCGTGAGGCGCGTGAGCAATGCTCGCCCGGACGATGCGATCCTCGCCGAGGAGGGCAACGGGCGGGAGGGCGAGAGCGGCCTGCGGTGGATCGTCGACCCGCTGGACGGAACGACCAACTTCCTTCAGGGGATCCCCTATTGGTGCGTGAGCGTCGCGGTCGCCGACGCCGACGGGGCGTTGGCGGGCGTCGTGTTCGCGCCCTGCACCGACGAGCTCTTTTGGGCGGTCCGCGGCGCGGGTGCCCACCTGAACGGGGCGCCGCTCACCCTCGCCACCGAGCCGCCGCCACTCGCCGAAGCCCTGATCGGCACCGGCTTTAACTACCACGGCGACGAGCGCCGCCATCAGGCGCGGACGGCGGCGCGTCTGCTGCCTCACGTGCGCGACATCCGCCGTTTCGGCGCGGCGGCCCTCGATCTGGCCTGGTTGGCCGCCGGGCGCTTGGACGGCTACTACGAGACGGGCCTGCAACCCTGGGACTGGGCGGCCGGGGCCCTGCTGGTGAGCGAGAGCGGCCGCCGCGTGCGTCGTTTCCCGGCCGCCGACGGCCGGCCGGCCGGCCTGGTCGCCGCACCGGAGGCGCTCATCGATCCGCTGTGGTCCCATGTCGCACCGCGCTGAGCACGAGCCGATGCGACGGGAGCGGTTGTGGGAGATCGACGCGCTGCGCACGGTTGCGTTGATCCTGATGGTCGTCTATCACGTCGCATGGAACATCGACCTGCTGAGCGTCGCATCACCGCTCGACGCCCACTCCGGCGGATGGCGTGCCGTACAGGTCGCATGCGGCTCGCTGTTCCTGTTCGTCAGCGGCCTGGCGGCGGCCGTCGCGACCAACCGCGCGCGCGCCCGCGGGCTGAGCCTACGCACCGTCTATCGCCGCCAGATGAGACGTATCCTGACGGTGGCCGCAGCGGCGCTGCTCGTGAGCGTGGCCACCCTGGTGGCCCTGGGCCCCGATCGTTACGTCCGGTTCGGGGTGCTGCACTGCATCGTCGTGGCGATGCTGATCGCGCCGGTCTTGGTCGGGCTGCGCCGGTGGCTTCTCCCGCTCGCGGCGTCGATCGCCGCCGCCGGATTCGTACTCGCGGCGGGCGGACCACGTGACATCCCCTGGCTCCTGCCGCTCGGGGTCCCCCAGAGTGGCGGCGCGGGAGTCGACTGGTATCCGCTGACGCCGTGGCTGGCGCCGGTACTGATCGGGCTACTGCTCGGGGGGCTGCTGTACCCCGACGGGGCGCGCGGTCGCATCGTCCGCCGCCTGGCCAACGAGCCGCACTGGACTCAGCGCATCTGGGCACCCGGCCGACACACGCTGGGGATCTATCTCATCCACCAGCCGCTCCTGCTGCCCCTCACGGCGCTGGGGTTGATGGCGGTCGGCGTTGAGATACGCGTTGACGCACGGGGATGACGGGCGTCGATCAGGCGACGCGCCGACCGTGTTCGATCTTCATGCAGTGGTCCTCCACAACCTGTAGGCCGGCGGCCCGGGCGGTCGCGGCGGCCTGAGCGTTGCGGATACCGAGCTGCATCCAGACCACCTTGGCGCCCGCGGCGATCGCCTCGTCGACCACCGGCGGGATGTCCTCGGAGCGGCGGAAGATGTCGACGATCTCCAGCGGTCCGCGGGCCGCCGCCTCCGCGAGGTTCTTGGCGCACGGGATGCCGAGCACCTCCTCGGCCCGCGGATTCACCGGGATGACGTCGTAGCCGGCCGCGATCAGATACTCCATCACCTCGTGGCTGGGGCGATCCGGCTTCGGCGATGCGCCGACCACGGCCACCCGCTTGTACGTGGTGAGGATGTCTTTGATGTCTTCGCTCATATACCCAGTATGCCCCTCTCCCACGCGGCGCGCCGCCGACCACCGGGGCGCCGAGCGGCGGGGCGTTCACAGGTTTTTCACCGGAGGGTCACAGCCGGGTCACCCACGCCGCGCCCCCACGGCGGTAGCGTCGGCGCGAACCGTGAACAGGGTCGTCTCGACATCCGAACGCCGCCTCATGCGCGGTCGCGTCACATGCGGTGCCGCCGCCGTGGGGACGTTGCTCGCCGGACTGCTGATGCTCACCGGCTGCGGCAGCGCGCAGAGGAGCATCGTGATCGACGGATCATCCACCGTCGCCCCTCTGACGGCAGCCGCCGCCGAGGACTACGCCGCCGCGGTCGGCGGCGCCAACATCAGCGTTGCCACGTCCGGCACGGGCGGCGGATTCCAGCGCTTCTGTGCCGCCGACACCGACATCTCGGACGCATCCCGCCCGATCAACGACGACGAGGTCCGCGCCTGTGAGCGGGCGGGAGTCGAGTACCTCGAACTGCGGGTCGCCTCGGATGGAATCACCGTCGTCACCGGCGCCAACGCGGCGGTCGGCGCCGACAACCTGACCCTCGCCCAGCTGAAGGCCGTGTGGGAAAAGGGCTCGCGCATCACCAACTGGGATCAGATCCCCGATGGGCACTTCGCGAACCGCCAGCTGACGCTCGCCGGCGCCGGCTCCCAGTCGGGCACCTACGACTTCTTCAACGAGACGGTGCTGGGAGATGACCCGCAAACCGGGCGCCCGGCGGTGCCGCGCCAGGACTACACCGCCTCCGGGTTCGCGGGCGGGTCTCGGCTACCTGGGTTTCTCCCACTACGAGGAGAACCGCGACATCCTGAGCGCGTTCGCCGTCGATGGCGTTCCGCCGACGACCGCCACGATCACCGACGGCAGCTATCCCCTCTCGCGGCCGCTGTTCATCTATGTGAACCGCACCGCCCTCGCCGACCCCGAGGTGAACGACTTCGTGCGCTACTACCTCGCACACGCCGAGGCGCTGGCGCACGAACAGCAATTCGTGCCGGCCCCGCGCGCCATCCTGGCCCAGGAACTGGCCGATCTCCCGAAGGCAACCGCCCGATGAGCACCCCGGGAACTCCCGACACACCGGCGCCCAACGGGGCCCCCGAGGGGCCGGAACCGCTGCGCCACCGACGCCGCCTGCCGATGGAACAGGGAGTGATGCTCCTTCTGGCCGGCGCGGCGACCGTGTCGACCCTGATCACCGCCGGCATCGTCATCACGCTGTTCGGCGAGGGCAGCAGCTTCTTCACCTCCCCACAGGTGAACATCTGGTCGTTCTTCACCGGCACCACCTGGCTGCCGATGGAGAACCTCTGGGGCGTGCTGCCGTTGCTGAACGCTTCCCTGATGATCGCCGGAATCGCGGCGCTGGTGGCGGTTCCGCTGGGCCTGGGGGCGGCGATCTACCTGTCCGAATACGCGCCCCACCGAGCCCGGGTCACGATCAAGCCGATCCTCGAACTGCTGGCGGGCATGCCGACGATCGTGCTCGGCTTCTTCGCCCTGGACTCGGTCACGCCCGCCCTGCACACGTTGGGGATCATCCCCACGACCCAGCTGTTCAACGCGCTCTCGGCGGGCATCGTGGTCGGAGTGCTGATCACGCCGTTGATCAGCTCCCTGTCGGAGGATGCCCTGCGGGCGGTGCCCCAGGCCATGCGCGACGGCGCCTACGGGGTCGGCGCGACCCGCCGGGTGGTGGCGACCCGCATCGTGCTGCCGGCGGCGCTCTCGGGCGTGATGGCGGCGATCGTGCTCGGGGTCTCCCGGGCGATCGGCGAGACGATGGCCGTGACGCTGGCGGCCGGCACCCAGCCGGTGCTGAGCGCCGACCCGCGCGAACCGATGCAAACGATCACCGCCTACATCGTGCAGGTCTCCCAGGGAGAGGCGGCCCGCGGCACCCTGCAGTACTCCTCGATCTTCGCCGTCGGGATCGTGCTGTTCGTCGTCACCCTTCTGATCAACCTCATCGCGGTGCGCATCGTGCGCCGCTTCCGCACCGTCTACCAGTAGGACGCGCACGCCCGTGAGCAATATGTCG
>DAOKZF010000008.1:12013-14173 GCA_035325785.1 Miltoncostaeaceae bacterium | reverse complement strand
CACACTGTTTCACGCCGCGGTGCTGGCGGCGGTGCTGATCGCCCTGGCGGTGCTGGTGTGGCTGCTGGTGTCGATCACCGTCGCCGGCGCCGGAGCGCTGGACTGGGGCTTCATCACCGGCAAGGTCTCGACCCGCCCGGAGCGCGCCGGGTTCTCATCGGCGATCCGCGGATCGCTGATGCTGATGCTGATCACCTTCGCGGTGGCGATCCCCCTGGGATTCGCGGCGGCGATCTACCTGGAGAAGTTCGCGAACCTCACCCGCGAGCAGCTGCTGAGCCGCGCCCTGCGCCAACGGCGGCGGCTGACCGAGATGCGCTCGCGCGGTGTGGGCGGGACCCAGCTGGCGCGTCAGCGCATCACCGTGGCGCGCTCATTCGCCTGGGCCCGCATCGGGCCGCGCACCAACCGGATCGTCGAGGTGAACATCTCGAACCTCGCCGCCGTGCCGTCGATCGTCTACGGACTGCTCGGGCTGGCGGTGTTCGTCAGCTTCGCCGGACTGCGCAAATCGCTGCTGGCCGGCGGCCTGACGCTGGCGCTGCTGGTGCTGCCGATCATCATCATCGCCAGCCGCGAGGCGATCCGGGCGGTGCCGATCTCGATCGAGCAGGGGGCGATGGCGCTGGGAGCGTCGCGCTGGCAGGCGGTGTCGCGTCAGGTGGTGCCGGCGGCCCTGCCGGGAATGCTCACCGGCACGATCCTGGCGCTGTCGCGGGCGATCGGCGAGTCGGCCCCGCTGATCGTCGTGGGCGGGGTGGTCTTCGGCACCCAGGTGCCCAGCATCAACCCGTTGGAGGCCAACGACACCGCCCTGTTCGCCATGCCGCTGCAGATCTTCTTCTGGGCTCAGGACCCGCGCGCATCCTTCCAAGAGCTGGCGGCGGCGGGAATCATCGTGCTGCTGGTGGTGCTGGTGGTGATGAACCTCGTGGCGATCGTGCTGCGCAACCGATTCCAGAGACGCTGGTAGGGAGGCATCCGTGACAGAATCCTCCACGATCAATCCGGAGAACATGAACAGCGAGAATCCCGACAAGCGCCCGGTGCCCACGCCGGCCGTCGTCGCCCACGAGGACCAGCTCGGCGATCACGAGGTCGTGTTCCGCGCGAAGGACGTGGATTTCTTCTACGGGCAGACGCGCGCGCTGGCGGGCGTGAACGTCACGATCCGCCGCAACGAGATCACCGCCTTCATCGGCCCGTCCGGGTGCGGCAAGTCGACCTTCCTGCGCTGCCTGAACCGCATGAACGACCTGATCCCCGGAGCGCGGGTCGCCGGACGGATCGACTTCCACGGACAGGACCTGTACGCGACCGACGTGGACGCGGTGGACGTGCGCCGACGCATCGGGATGGTGTTTCAGAAGCCGAACCCGTTCCCGAAGTCGATCCGCGACAACCTCAGTTTCGGGATGAAGATCAACGGGATCAAACCGACCGATGAACGGATCGAGTCGGTGTTGCGCCAGGCGGCGCTGTGGAACGAGGTGAAGGACAAGCTCAACAAGGACGCCTTCGCCCTCTCCGGTGGCCAGCAGCAGCGCCTGTGCATCGCCCGGGCGATCGCGGTCGAGCCGGAGGTGATCCTGATGGATGAGCCCTGCTCGGCCCTCGACCCGATTTCGACCCTGGCGATCGAGGATCTGATGCTCGACCTGGTCGAGCGGTACACGATCGTGATCGTCACCCACAACATGCAGCAGGCCGCGCGGGTGTCGGAGCGCACCGCGTTCTTCACCGTCGACGGGCTGGACCGCGGTGAGCGCTACGGGGTGCTAGCCGAGTTCGATCAGACCCAGAAGATCTTCACCGCCCCTGCCGACAAACGCACCCAGGACTACATCACCGGCCGTTTCGGCTGAGCCCGCCGGCGGCGTCGGCGCTCAGCAGCGAGGTTCCGGGCGGCGCCACAGCCAGATGGCAACCGAACCGATCACGGCCGCGGCGAGCAGCGCTAGGACGAGCGGCGCGACCCACAGCATGATCGCCACCGCCACCACCATGGCCGACGAGGCCACCGTCTTCGCCCGACGCGACACCGCCCCATCGGCCTCCCAATCGCGGATCATCGGGCCGAAGAGCCGGTGGCGCAGCAGCCACCGGTGGAGCCGCGGCGAACCGCGGGCCGCGCAGAGGGCGGCCAACAGCACGAACGGG
>DAOKZF010000008.1:6480-12003 GCA_035325785.1 Miltoncostaeaceae bacterium | reverse complement strand
GGCCGATCGCCAGGGAGAGGTAGGCGACCACCAGCCACAGCCACGAAAGCGATCGATCCGCACGCACACCCATGATACGAGGGTACCGGTCTGGCCGTGGCGGACGACGACGAATGTCCCCGCGCCGCTATCCTCACCCGGTACGGGCAGCGCGAGTCAAGGAGACACGATGGGCGACGGGAAGACCTTCGAGATCGGCAGCAAGGTGCGTCACCGCGATGTCGGCGACGACGGGCCGGTCGGGACGATCTCGAAGCTGTTCGGCCACACGGCCGACGGAGAGCCGATCTACTACGTGACCTACCGCAGCCCCACCGGTTCGAAGAACACCACCCGCTATCCGATGGGCAGCCTGGTGCTGGTGGAGGCCCCGCCCGCGCAGGCCTGAGCGCCCCTCGGGGCGCCGCCGGTCATTGGTCGGCGGCGCCCACCTGCACGACCAGTTGTCGCACGCGCCCAGCGGGCAACATGGCGATCACCGCTCCGCGCAGCGACGCGTGCAACCGCGCCGGCGAGGTGCAGGGGCGGCAGGGATGCAGATCGGGACGCAACAGCAGGACCCCCGGGTCGCCCTCCGCCGCCGATCGGGCCTTCGGATAGCGCGCCGTCAGCTCGGCCCGTGAGGCGCCGATTGCCAGTCCCTCCCGAGTGCGCCACGCGGCACCGATCGTTTCGATGCGCTGCACGAAACCGATCGCCCCGGCGCAGGCATCGACTCCTGCGGGCAGCCGGCCGAAGTTCGCGCTGACCACCGCGACGCGCGGGCGCGTCCAACGCGACACGCAGGCGTCGCGCCCTCCCAGGCGACGCTGCGAGGCCGGCGCGCCCCACCGGGCCATCGCCGCGCGCAGCCGGGGCGCCCGCACTCCCGGGCGCGCGGGCGCGATGCGCAGGCCGGCGATCGTCGTTCCCTGCGGGCCACCGTCGGCGATCACCCACGGCGGCGCGGGTACCGATGGGGCCGCGTGGGCCGCGGACGGGATCACGGTGACGGAACCGGCGAGGGCCGGGCAGACGACGGACGCCGCAACCGTCCAGGGGAGGATGCGCTTCATGGCGTCATCCTCACACCATCCGGGGATGGTGGGAACCCCTCATCGGGCTCCCACCATCCCCACGAGCACTACTTCCCGGCGTTCTCCTTGTAGAGGCGCCGCAGCACGGTCGGCAGGATGCCGCCGTTGTGGATGTAGTTCAGCTCGGTCGGGCCGTCGACGCGGGCCAGCGCCTGGAACGATCCGGTGGTCCCGTCCTCGCGGGTGAACTCCACCGTCACCTCCTCGCGCGGCTTCAGGTCGGCCAGACCGCGGATCGCGAAGGTCTCGCGGCCGGTGAGGCCCAGCTCCTCGTGGCCCTCGCCCTCGCGGAACTGGAGCGGCAGCACGCCCATGCCGACCAGGTTGCCGCGGTGGATGCGCTCGAACGATTTGGCGATCACCGCGCGCACGCCCAGCAGCAGCGTGCCCTTGGCGGCCCAGTCGCGGCTGGAACCGTTGCCGTACAGGGCGCCGGCGAGCACCACCAGCGGGGTGCCGGCGGCCTGGTAGTCCATCGAGGCGTCGTAGATCGAGGTGATCTCACCGGTGGGCAGGTACTCGGTCCAGTTGCCCTCTTTGCCGCCGGCCAGCTCGTTGCGCAAGCGGATGTTGCCGAAGGTGCCGCGCATCATCACTTCGTGGTTGCCGCGGCGGGAGCCGAAGCTGTTGAAGTCGCGCGGAGACACCCCGTGCTCCTGCAGGTACTTACCGGCGGGCGAGTTCACGGGGATCACACCAGCGGGCGGGATGTGGGCGGGGGTGATCGAGTCGCCGAGCACCGCCAGCGCGCGCGCGTCGACGATGTCGGTCACCGCCGGCGGCTCCGGGGTGATGTTCTCGAAGAACGACGGCAGCTGAACGTAGGTCGACTCCGGGTCCCAGGCGTAGGTCTGGCCCTCCGGCACCGGCAGCGAGCGCCAGCGGTCGTCGCCCTCGAAGACCGTCTCGTAGCTCTCCTCGAACAGCTTGCGGTCGACGGCGTCACCGACCGCCTGGGCGACCTCCGCGCGCGACGGCCAGATGTCGGCGAGGAACACGTCCTTGCCGTCGGCGCCCTGACCGATCGGCTCGCGGTCCAAGTCGATGTCGACCCGGCCGGCGAGCGCGTAGGCGACTACCAACGGCGGGGAGGCCAGGTAGCTGGCGCGCACGTACGGGTGGATGCGCCCCTCGAAGTTGCGGTTACCGGACAGCACCGATGCCGCGACCAGGTCGTTCTTCTCGATCGCGTCGCTGATCGGCTCGGCCAGCGGGCCGGAGTTGCCGATGCAGGTGGTGCAGCCGTAACCGACCAGGTTGAACTTCAGCTGGTCCAGGTAGGGGGTCAGCCCGGCACGGTCCAGGTAACCGGTGACCGCCCGCGAACCGGGGGCGAGGCTGGTCTTGACCCAGGCCGGAGTGGTGAGCCCCTTCTCGACCGCCTTCTTGGCCAGCAGACCGGCGCCGACCATCACGTAGGGGTTCGAGGTGTTGGTGCACGAGGTGATCGCGGCGATCACCACGGAGCCGCTCTCGAGCGGGAAGGTCTCGCCGTCGACGGTGACGTCGACCGGGGCGTAGTGCTCGCCGCCCTTGTCGGCCACCAGCTGCTCGCCGAAGTTCTTGTGGAACTCCTCGGCCATGCGGTCGAGGTTGACGCGGTCCTGCGGGCGGCGCGGGCCAGCGAGGCTCGGCACGATCGACCCGAGGTCGAGCTCCAGCACCTCGTCGAACTCGGGGTCCGGGTCGCCGTCGTTGCGCCACAGGCCCTGGGTCTTGGCGTAGGCCTCGGTGAGGGCGATGCGCTCCGGCGAACGGCCGGTGGTGTCCATGTAGTGGAGCGTCTCGGCGTCGATCGGGAACATGGTGGCGGTGGCGCCGAACTCGGGCGACATGTTCCCGATGGTGGCGCGGTCGGCCAACGGCAGGTGTGACAGGCCGTCGCCGAACAGCTCGACGAACTTGCCGACCACCCCGTGGCCGCGCAGCAACTCGGCGACGGTCAACACCAGGTCGGTGGCGGTGGTGCCGGAGGCGAGCTCACCGACCAGCTTCAGACCGACGACGGTCGGGTTGGGCTGCGAGAGCGGCTGACCGAGCAAGACGGCCTCCGCCTCGATGCCGCCCACGCCGAAGCCGAGCACGCCGACGCCGTTGATCATGGTGGTGTGCGAGTCGGTGCCGACCAGGGTGTCGGGGAACGCCAGCAGCTCACCGTCGACCTCGCGGGTCTCGACCACACGCGCCAGGTACTCGAGGTTCACCTGGTGGACGATGCCCGTGCCCGGCGGGACGACGCGGAAGTCGACGAACGCCTGCTGCGCCCACCGCAGCAGCATGTAGCGCTCCTGGTTGCGCTCGTACTCGCGCTCGACGTTGGCGGCGAAGGCCGCGGCGTCACCGAAGCGGTCGACCTGCACCGAGTGGTCGATCACCAGGTCGGCCGGCACCAGCGGGTTGATGACCGACGGGTCGCCGCCGAGGGCCTTCATGGCGTCGCGCAGAGCGGCGAGGTCGACCACGCAGGGGACGCCGGTGAAGTCCTGCATCACCACGCGCGCCGGCAGGAACGGCACCTCCTGGGCGATGCCGGAGTTCGGCTTCCAGTTGATCAGGTGACGGACATCGTCCTCGGTCACAAAGCCACGGCCGCAGTTGCGCAGCACGTTCTCCAGCAGCACCTTGACCGTATACGGCAACTTCTGCAGGTCGTTGCGTACCGCGTCGAGGCGATAGATGACATGGCTTGCCCCGCCCACCTCGAGCGTGTCGCGGGCAGAGAACGGATCCTGGGTCACAGGGCACTCCTGGTGCGTTCGGCAGTCGACCGCCAAGAGTACCGAACTATGCGCCCACGCGGCCGCACGGCCCGGTGGCGCACCGCGGGCGAGCGGCGCGCCGACGGGCCGGAGGGCCTCAGCCGGGGGCAGTCAGGCGACGGTAGGTGATGCGCTTCGGGCGCGCGGCGTCCTCGCCCAGAGTGCGACGCCGATGCTCCTCGTACTCGGCGTAGTTCCCCTCGAACCACACCACCTGACTGTCACCTTCGAACGACAGAATGTGGGTGGCGACGCGGTCGAGGAACCACCGGTCGTGCGAGGTGATCAGGGCCGAGCCGGACCAGCCGGTGAGGGCTTCCTCGAGCGCGCGCAGCGTGTCGACGTCCAGGTCGTTGGTGGGTTCGTCGAGCAGGATCAGGTTGCCGCCGCCGGCGAGCATCTTGGCCAGGTGAACCCGGTTGCGTTCACCACCCGAGAGCTTGCCCACCGGCTTCTGTTGGTCGGATCCCTTGAAGTTGAACGACGAGACGTAGGCGCGCGAGGCGATCTCGTCGGTGCCGCCCAAACGGATGATGTCGAGTCCGCCGGAAATCTCCTCCCAGACGGTCTTCGCCGGGTCCAGCGCGTCGCGCGACTGGTCGATGTAGGCCAGTTGCACGGTGTCGCCCAGACGCAGAGTGCCCGCATCCGGCGTGTCCTCGCCGGCAATCATGCGGAAAAGGGTGGTCTTGCCGGCCCCGTTGGGTCCGATCACGCCCACGATGCCGCCGGGCGGCACCGAGAAGCTGAGGTCGTCGATCAGCAGCCGATCGCCGAATCCCTTGCTCAGATGATCGGCCTCCACGACCACGTCGCCCAGACGCGGCGGCGCCGGAATGCGAATCTCGACCGCCCCTTGGCGGCGTTCGCTCTCCTCGGCGACCAGCCGCTCATAGTTCGCCAGGCGCGCCTTGCTCTTTGCCTGGCGTGCCTTGGGGCTGGCGCGCACCCATTCGAGCTCGCGCGCGAGGGCCTTCTGGCGCGCCGATTCGCTCTTCTCCTCCTGGGCGAGCCGCTGCTCCTTCTGCTCGAGCCAGGAGGAGTAATTGCCCTTCCACGGGATGCCCTTGCCGCGGTCCAGTTCGAGGATCCAGCCGGCGACGTTGTCGAGGAAGTAACGGTCGTGGGTGACCGCGACAACCGTGCCCTCGTACTCCTCGAGGAAGCGCTCCAGCCAGGCGACCGACTCCGCGTCGAGGTGGTTGGTGGGCTCGTCGAGCAGCAGCAGATCGGGCGCCGACAGCAGCAGACGGCAGAGGGCCACCCGACGGCGTTCGCCACCGGAAAGCGTGGTGACGTCCTGATCGCCCGGCGGCACCCGCAGGGCATCCATCGCCACGTCGAGGGTGCGTTCCAGGTCCCAGGCGTTGCGCCGCTCGATCTCGTCCTGGACCC
Organism: Miltoncostaeaceae bacterium; assembly: GCA_035325785.1. Classification (GTDB taxonomy): domain Bacteria; phylum Actinomycetota; class Thermoleophilia; order Miltoncostaeales; family Miltoncostaeaceae; genus JAVJSF01. Next base: position 6,773 of record DAOKZF010000008.1, on the reverse strand, counting down.
GCTGGTACTCCTCCAGCAGCTTCTCCATCGCATCCGGATCGGCGGATCCCAGCTCGACCCCGATCTCCTCGAAGCGATGCAGCAGGGCGACGGTGTCGGCGACCCCGTCCTCGATGTTGGCGCGCACGTCCTTGTCGGGGTCGAGGTGCGGTTCCTGCTCGAGCAGACCAACCGTCGCCCCGGGCGCCAGCTGCGCTTCGCCGGTGAACTCCTTGTCGATGCCCGCCATGATGCGCAGCAGGGTGCTCGTGCCGGCGCCGTTGGCGCCCAGCACCCCGATCTTCGCCCCCGGC
>DAOKZF010000008.1:1464-6470 GCA_035325785.1 Miltoncostaeaceae bacterium | reverse complement strand
GAGAGGGACACGTCTTTGAGGACCGCCTTGTCAGGGGGATGCACCCGGTTAAGGCGGTACATGGTGAAGAGATATTGATCAGCCACGGCCGGAGGCTAGCAAGCCCCGTCGGAGGCGCCCGATGGCCGGTTTCGCCCGCGTGGGCCACCGTCGCGGCGGTGCGCTACGGTCACGCCACATGTTGACGTGATCGGAGCGGGGAACGACATGGATGTGACCGAGGCGACCTTCGAACAGGACGTGATCGAGCGCTCGCACGAGGTGCCGGTGGCGGTCGATTTCTGGGCGGCCTGGTGCGGTCCGTGCCGCCAGTTGGCGCCGCTGATCGAGGCCGCGGTCGAGCGACGCGCGGGGGCGGTGGCCCTGGCAAAGGTCGATATCGACAGCAACCCGCGTCTGGCGCAGGAGTACCGGGTGCAGAGCATCCCGTTCGTCGTCGGCTTCCGCGACGGGAATCCGGTCGAGCAGTTCGTCGGCATGCAGCCACCCCCGGCGATTGAGGCGTTCCTCGACAGGTTGGTGCCCTCACAAACCGATGTGTTGATCCGTGCCGGGGACGAGGATTCCCTGCGCCAGGCGATCGACCTCGATCCCGGCCATGCGGGCGCACGGGTTGCGCTGGCGCGGCTGCTGTTCGCCGACGGGCGCTCCGCACAGGTGGGCGAGCTGTTGGAGCCGGTCTCGTTCGACAAGGACGCCGAGGGCCTGCTGGCGCGCGCCCGCCTGGGTGCCGTCGATCAGCCGGACGTCAGCGCCGGCTTGGCGGCGTTGGCCCGCGGACAGGTGGAGGCCGGCCTCACCCATCTGCTCGACGCGGTCCAGGTGGCTCCGCGGTTGCGCGAGGATCTGCGCGCGACGATGCTCGGGATATTCGCCGAGTTGGGTGACCAGCATCCGTTGACCGTCCGCTTCCGGCGACGCTTGGCGCGCGCGCTGTACTGACACCCCTCGGCGGCGCCGGCGACCGACCGCGCGCCCGCTCGGTGGACGGGTGGGCGCGCGGGGCCGCTCATGCCGGCGCACCGCTGGCGTGAGCGGGGCGGGCGCCGGTGAATCGAGGAAGAAGACCTCCGCGCCGACCACCTCGATCCCCTGACGACGCGCCCCGTCGGCGGCCTCCCATTCGCTCCAGGCCAGACGCCCGTCGACCCCGACCCGGCGCCCCTTGCCCAGGTGGCGTTCGGCCAGCTCGGCCCGGGCGCCGAACAGGGTGACATCGACGTAGTTCGCGCGGTCCGACCAGGTGCCGTCGTGATCGCGCGCTCGGTTGGTGAAGGCCAGGCGCAGCGTCGCAACCGCGTCCCCGGCCGCCGTCCGGCGGATGTCGGGATCGCGGGTCAGGCGCCCGACCAGCACCACACGATTGATGTCGGCAGCCATCGTTCCTCCCAGGTGAGCATTTCGACCGCCTCGATCGTCGTCGAAGGTGCGTTACCGAACCAGACGCTCGCGTGACAACTCACCACCGAAGCGGAGGCGTCCGATGTTGCGCGGGGGCGAGTGTGCAACCGCCGTTGCGTGCCGCCCGATACCCGCGGCGCCGGCGCCGCAACGTGCCATCCTGAATGCTCGTGCGCCCACCGCTGCCCCATGCCCCCCTCGCCCGTGCCGCGCTCGTCGCCCTCACCGTCACCACTCTGGCGGTTGTGGGCGTGCTGCTCTGGCGCGCCACCACGACCGACCCGGACCGCATTCCCCCCGGCACCACCATCGCGGGCGTGGCGGTCGGCGGCCTGACCCGCGCCCAGGCCGAGCAGGCCGTCGCGCGCCTCGCCGGCGCGCCCGATGGCACGATCACCATCGCCCGACCGGGAGAGCAGGGCTTCCCGTTGCGCGTGCCGGTGGCCCGCCTGGCGCCGATCCCCCGGGCGCGCCTCGCGGTGGACGAGGCCGCCCGCGAGCGCCCATTCGGGCAACGGCTGTTGCGCGAGATCGGCCTGGGCTCCGACCGGGACATCCCGCTCGACTACCGCGTGGAGGGCGCCACCCTCAATCGCCTGGTGGCCGATATTGAGCGCCGTCTCACCCGGACACCCCGCGATGCGACCGTCCGGGTGCGCGACGGCGAACCCGTGGTCGTCAACGGCCAACCCGGCCAACGCGTGCGGACCGTCCACCTGAAAGCCCTGCTCACCCGCCTGCCCGAACGACTGGTGGTGCCGGTCTCGGCCGTCGCCCCCACGATCGATGACGACGCCGCGCTCGTCGCGCGTCGGCGCGCCGAACGACTCACCCGCGGACCGGTGCGGGTCACCGACCCACGCGCCGGCGGGGTGACCCTGGCGCGCGCCACTCTGCTGCGCTCGCTCACCTTCACGCCCACCGGAGCGCGCATCGCGGTCGGGCTGAACCCCGACCGGATCGCGGGCGCCCTCAACGGCCCGTTCCGCTCCCTCACCCGCGCGCCAAAGTCGGCGTCCTTCCGCGTCGACGGCGACCGCGTCGCGGTGGTTCCCGGGCAGGTCGGACGCGAGTTGGACATCGCCGGCGTCGTGCGCGCCCTGGAGCGCGGCAGCGGCCCGCGATCGGTGCGCATGCGCACCACCCGCGTGGATCCGGCGCTCACCACCGACGCCGCCCGCCGCATGGGCATCAGAGAACTGGTGTCGGAGTTCACCACCCCGTACCAGTGCTGCCAACCGCGGGTGACCAACATCAAACGGGGCGCCGCGATCCTGGACGGAACGATCATTCCGCCGGATGGCACGTTCTCGCTCAACGAGGTGCTGGGACAGCGCACCACCGCCCGCGGTTTCGTGGCCGCCCCTCAGATCAACGCCGGGCAGCTCGAGGACGCGGTGGGAGGCGGGGTCAGCCAGATCGCCACCACCACCTTCAACGCCGCGTTCTTCGCCGGGCTGAACCTGATCAGCCACACGCCGCACGAATTCTGGATCACCCGCTATCCGCCCGGACGCGAGGCGACGGTCTCATGGGGCGGACCGGAGCTGATCTTCCAGAACGACTGGCCGGCGGCAGTGCTGATCAAAGCCACCGCCACCAACGACGGCATCACCGTGCGCATGTACTCGCGCAAACTGGGACGCACGGTCAGCACGACCACCAGCGGAGCGGGCCCGGCGGGGACCGCCTTCACCGTGACCTACACCCGCGTGGTGCGCCAGAACGGCACCGTGCGCCGCGACGAGCGGTGGACCTGGTCGTACAAGGCACCGCCCGCCGGCCACTGACCGCCCGGCGCGCGGACGCGCGAATCAGCCGATCGGGTCGTCGCCCCGCTCGCGCAGATAGCGCTCCAACTCGGCCGCCAACTCATCGCCGCTGGGCAGGTCCTCCTCATGGACCGTATCCAGGGCCACCTGAAGGCGCTCCACGAGGCTGCGCAGACGCGGGTCGGCCTCGACCGCCTCGCTCACCTGACTCTCGAAATCGGCCGCGGCCTCGCGCAGCTCGGGAACCTCTACCCGAACATCCGCGATCCGCGCCAACGCATCAACCAGGGCGAGACTGGCCTTGGTGTTGGTGATCCCGGCGGCGTAATGCGGAACCGGCGCCCAGAGGGAAACGGCCTGCATGCCGTGGGCGGCCGCCGAGTGCTGCAGCACGCCGACGATGCCGGTCGGCCCGTGATACGTCGGAGTGCGCAGGCCCAGTTCGTCGACCAGCTGCGGATCGGCGGACAGACCGGTCAGACGCACCGGTCGCGTGTGCACGACATCCGCCAGCAGGGCCCCCAGCAGCACCAACCGCTTCACCCCCAGTTCGGCGGCGGCGCCCAGCAGGGCCGCGGTGAACGGGCGCCAGCGCATCGATGGTTCGCTGCCGGTCACCAGCAGCAGGTCCCGTTCGGCGTTTGGCACGCGAGCGAGGTAGATCTCGACCTCCGGCCAGGTGATCGCCTCCGGCCCGGCCACGGTGGTGTCGATGATCGGGCGGGTCGCCTGATAATCGAAGAACTCGTCCGGCTCGATCACCGCGATGCGATGGGCACCCAGGGCCTCACCGACGCTCGCCAGGGCGGTCGAGGCCGCCGAGGCCGCATCGTTCCAACCACGAAACGCGGCCAGCATCACCGGCGCGCGCAGATCGGTCGGGCGTTCACTCCAACGAAGGTGCTCCATGACCCGATCTTGACACGCCCGCACCGGATGCGGTCGGATCGTCACCAAAAAAGCGGGGGCGCCCGTCGGACGCCCCCGTTATCGCGTGATGTCTGTGCGCCGGCCGGCGGGCGCGCGGAGCTATTCGGCGAGTGGGGCCTCATGCTTGGCGAGCGCTTCGCGAGCGGCGATCACCCGGTCCCACGCCCGCGACTCGGCCACCTCGTAATCCTGCGTGGTGGCGTACATCTGCGCGTTGCGCGACACGGCGAGGTAGTCGCTGGTGGCACGCTCCAACTCAGCGGCCGGATCGAGGATGGCATTTGCGCTCATGTCTGTCCTCTCTGCCTGGAAGAAAAACCGCGCCGGCCCGTGCCGGTTGTGCGATTGGTGCAGCCTTGCACACCACGCCCCGCGATGCCTTGTACGGTGGGTCCGCCAACGTCGATCGGATCGATGGGGTGCTGTGCAGAGTCTGTCGGCACCGACATGCCGCCGCTCGAGTTTTGACGCCGACACACGAGGCCAACCCTGCCACGGACTCCGCTCACGCTCACCCTGCTCGCGCTCGACCGAGATGCCCGCGGCGACCTGCTGGGGGCCATCAGTGGCCTGAGCCTCGATGAGGAGGCCCCGACGACCACGCTGGCCGGGTTGCTGGTGGGGGGCGCGGCGGCCCGCCCGGCCATCGGCGAACTCGACGGTTGGACGCTGTTGGTGGACACGCTGTTCGCCGTGCCCGACCAGGCCGAAGTCGTGCACCGTGCGACCCGCGGCCGCCAGGGCTTCGCCTTTCTCTGGCAGGCCGCGACCGCCAGCTACGGGTTCGGCGCACACGCCGACGGGGCCGGCTACCGCAGCCTGTTCCGCTCCCAGGGAACAGTGGTGATCGATCAGGGCGAACCGCTGCCGGAGGAGATCGGCCTCGAATGGGATGACGATCCG
>DAOKZF010000008.1:0-1454 GCA_035325785.1 Miltoncostaeaceae bacterium | reverse complement strand
CACCCTGGTGGAGGTCGCCTCGCGCCTCACCGGCCTCGACGTGCACGAGGAGCACCTGCGCGAGTGCCCGCTCAGCCCCCTGAAGAAGGCTCCTCGCCGTACGAAGGCTGCTCGGGCGTTGGGCCGCTGACCGTCGCCGGCGTATCGGCGATCCGCGGCGTGTCACGGGAGGCGAGTTCGGTTGGCGGGTTGCGCTCCATCAGCTCGCTCACCGTCACGAACTCGATCCCCTTCGCGCGCAGCCCCTCGATCATGCGCGGCAGCGAGTTGAGCGTCTGCTGACGGGCGGTGCCGCCGTCGTGCATCAGCACGATCGAGCCGGCGGTTGTGCTCTGCAACACGTGGTCGGCGATCTGGTCGGCGCTGTAGCCGCGCCAGTCGTTGGTGTCGACGTCCCAGAGCACCGAGAGCATCCGTTGAGGCGCCAGATCGCGCAGCACCCGCTCGTCGACCGCCCCGTACGGGGGGCGGAACGTGGCCGCGTCGACCCCGGTGATGGAGCGCAGCAGATCGCGGGTGTCGACGATCTCGTGCTGCAGGTCGGCACCGTAGAGACCCGTCAACGACTGATGGCCCCAGCCGTGCACGCCCAACTCATGGCCGTCGGCAACGGTGGCCTTCAGCACCTGCGGGTACTGCTCCAACAGACTGCCCTGAACGTAGAAGGTGGCGGGCACCTTCAGGCGGTTGAGCAGGGCGAGGAACTTCATGGTCAACGGTCCCGGACCGTCGTCGAAGGTCAGAGCGACCAGCTTCTCGTGACCGCCGCCGTTGGCCACCGACCGGTTCGCGGCGGCCATGCGCGCGATCATGCGACGTTTGGGGTCGACCGCCGGACGGGCCGGGGCCTCGCTCTCGGCACCCGTGGTGGTCGTCGTGGCGGCGGCCACCGTCGACGAGACGGGGGACGACGGCGTGTCGTCCGATGCCTGGCGGGCATTGGCGACCCAGGCGATCGCGACCAGCAGGCCGAGGGCGCCGATGGCCATGAGCCACGACGGCGGACGTGCGCGGGGACGGCGAGCGGGGGCGGGCACGAAGACCTCGGGGACGTGCGGTGCGGTGCTCGGCACAGTAGCCGAGAATCCGGCCGGAATCACGGCCGTCTCGGTGAGGGAAATGCCGTCCGAGACCCGCTCTAGCCTTGTGCCATGGTGCTTGATGAGCGCGCGCGGTGGACATCCACGCTGGCGATCGGCCAAATCAGGGTCACCGTGGTGGCCGCAGGACGCCCACCGCACAAGTGGCACAGCGGGGTGCACGCCCAGGTCAACTGTTGCGTCGATGCCGCCCACGACGGCCCGCCGGCGGCCGGACGAACGATTCTCGAACCGGCCGACGGGCAGGAGCGGAACTACGCCAGCATGGCCGCGGCGCTGGCCGCTGACGACAGCGTCGGCCTGTTCACGCTGGACGCGCACGGCGGCGAGTACCGCCTGCGGTCACTCGGGGAG
>DAOKZF010000007.1:0-19763 GCA_035325785.1 Miltoncostaeaceae bacterium | reverse complement strand
CGCCGGGCATCAACACGGCGCTCACCGGCAGATCGGCGCAGGCCGCCAACAGCGCCCGGTCGTCCGGCGCCGTCCGATGCAGCACCACCAGCCGGATCCCCGCGCCCCGCCGCGCGCATTCGCGCCGCACCCACGCCCGGTCATCCTGGCGCGGTGGGCCGCCCAACATCAGCAGTTGCACGGGGCCGTAGCGGGCCGCATAGCGCGCCCCGGCCCCGGGCCACTCCAACGCCGCGACCAGTTCCGGCCAGGCGCCACCGGGCCCCTCCCGCGGATCGGCCACCGCCCCGTAGAACGGCATGCGGCGCAGCGCGTCGCCCAACGGGTCGAAGAGGAAGGCGTTGAGATCGCACCCCGGTGCCACCCCGCCCAGGGCGCCGACGCCGACCAGCAGACGCGCCGGCAGATCCGCGAGCAGGCGCGCGCGGTGCGGATCGACCACCGTCCGCCCGTCGGTGCCGCCGATGGCCGCGAACTCGAAGGACGAGGCCGCGTCGGATGGGGCGGTCACGAACGAGCCGCCGGCGCTCGGCACCCCATCGACGCTCACCAGCCACCGGTGGGCGGTTCCGGGCTCGAGCTCGGTGAACACCCCTCGCTGGCCGCGCACGCTCACGCCGGCGTCGGTGCGCGCCAGGGCGCGCAGCTTGCGTCCGGGAGCCCCCACCCAACGCACCCGTGCCTCGTCGGTGGTGACCCGGGTCAGATACGGCGCGCGCCGGAACGGACTGTCCGCGCGGGTGTCGGGTCGATCGCCGAGACGAGGGGGAGAGGGCACCCGTCCATTCTGGCGCGACGCGCTCGCCGAATGGCGGGCGGAGTGTCCCCGGTGAGGCGATCCGGCGCTACCATCGGTTCCCTATGGCTGAAACCGCACCGGCCCCGCGGGGGCCGGCCGTCGTCACGGGCGCCTCATCCGGGATCGGTCGAGCGTTCGCCGAGAACCTTGCCCGGCGCGGCCACCCGTTGCTGATCACCGCCCGGCGCGGACCACGGTTGGAGGCGCTCGCCCGCTGGGCCCGCGACCAACATGGGGTGCCCGTGCGCGTGGTGGTCGCCGATCTGGCCACCGACGCCGGATTGGCCACGGTGCGGGCGGCGATCGACGACCTCGACGCGCCGCCCGAGGTGGCGGTGCTGAACGCGGGCTTCGGCACCCGTGGCGCCATCGCCACGCTGGACCGGGAACGCGAAAGCGACATGGTGCGCCTCAACTGCCTGGCCGTCGCCGACCTGGCCGCCCACATCGTGCCGATGATGGTGCGTGCCCGGCGGGGGGCGCTGGTGGTGGTCTCCTCGGCCGCCGCCTTCCAGCCGATCCCCCACATGGCGACCTACGCGGCGACCAAGGCCTTCGAGTTGCACTACACCGAGGCCCTCGCCGACGAACTGCGTGCCTGCGGCGTGCGGGCGGTCGCGGTGTGCCCCGGCCCGGTCGCCACCGAGTTCACCACCGGCGCCGGATCGCGCATCGCGTTGCCGATCCCGATCGAGGACCCTCAGATGGTGGTGCGCGCCACCTGGCGCGCGCTGGGTGCGGGTCGACCGGTGGTGCCCGCCGGCCCGGTGGCACGTCTGGCCTGGGCCGCGGCGCGCATCGTCCCTCGGCGCGCTCGCGTGCGGATCGCCGGTCGGATCCATCGCATCACCGCCCCGGTCGACGCGCCGGATCGTCCGCCGGGCGAGGCAGGGAACGGCGGGGGTGGGCGCGAAACCTCCGACCGGTGGCCTTCGGAACCGCCGGCGTCCACCTCGGTGACATGAACACCACTCTCATCCCCATCCTCTGCGCGCTCGTGGCCGGCGTGATCGTGGCCGTCACCACCCCGCTGGCCGGTCGCCTGGCCCGCCTGGTGGGGGCCGTCGACCTGCCCTCCGGCCGGCGGATCCACCACACGCCCACGCCGCGCATGGGCGGGCTGGCGATCGTCCTCGGGTTCCTGGTGCCGGTGCTCTACTTCCTGCCCGCCGACCGGGGCACGCGGGCGCTGGTCTGCGGCGCGGTGCTCATCTGCTGCGTCGGGGCGATCGACGACATCTACTCGCTCAACCCGGCGCTCAAGCTGGCCGGGCAGATCGCCTGCGCCAGCGTGCCGGTCGCGGCCGGAGTCACGATCGACCACATCACCCTCCCGGTGCTCGGACCGCTCGATCTGGGGGCCGGCGAGTTCCCGGTGTCGATCATCTGGTTCGTCGCGATCGTCAACATGATCAACTTCATCGACGGCATGGACGGCCTCGCGGCGGGGGTGAGCGGCATCGGCGCCACCACCTTCGCGATCCTCGCCGCCTCACTCGGGCGCGCCGACTCGGCCATCATGGCCGCGGCCCTCGCCGGGGCCTGCATCGGCTTCCTGATCCACAACTTCTATCCCGCCCGGATATTCATGGGCGACAGCGGCTCGTTGTTCCTCGGTTTCGTGATGGCCGGGGTGGCGATCAACGGGGTGATGAAGAGCGCGGCGGCCCTGGCGGTGCTCGCCCCCCTGATCATCCTGGCGATCCCGATCCTCGACACCTCGTTCGTGATCCTGAAACGGCTGAAGAACGGGATGCCGGTCTACTCGCCCGACCGCAGCCACTTCCACCACCGGTTCTTCAACATCGGCTGGAGCCAGCGGCGCACCGTGTTGGCGTTGTATGTCTGGTGCACGCTGATGGCGTTGGTCGCGCTCGCGCTGCGCTTCATTCCCTACCGCGACGCCGACGGACAACTGCTGTGGGTGGGCACCGCCACCATCGCCCTCGCCGCCACCCTGGCCCTGGCGGCGGCCGTGTATCTGGTCTACGTGCTCGAGATCCTGAAGTGGCGCCACACACCGGTGGTCGAAATCGTGCGCCAGAACCGTCTGCAACGCGCCTCGGACCGCGGGGTTGCCGGCCCGCGCTGAGGGGCTATGCTTGAGACGTTTGGCACGAGCGACAACGTGTGTCGTCGCCCGTTGCCGTCCGTCAACTCGTCCGGGTATACTCCCGGCGCTCAGCCGCCGAGGTCGCGCTCCCGCGCGCCCCACGGTCGGGTGCGACGAGATACGACGGAGGGTCTGCATCACTTCGCCGAGAAGCGCTTCGCTCTGCCGGGCAGAGGCATGATCAGCATGCCCGGTGCCGAGGCGGCACCCAAGGGGGGCATTGGCACCTTCCTTCTTTCGGTGATCGGTTTTGCGGCGGCGATCGTCTGCCTGCCGATCGTGCTGCTCGCCGGCGGCCCCCTCGAGGGCTGGCTGCTCGGTCTCGCCCTGTGGGCGATCAACTGGGGTGCGGCGCTGTGGCTCGGCAAACTCTCTCAGGACATGTCCGCCCCCTACGCCGTTGGTCTGTCCGGCGCGTCGTTCATCGCGCGCGCCTGGATCGTCGCGATCGTCCTGTTCGTCGTGGCGTTGACCTACGACAAGACCGTTGGTCTTGTCGGCGCCGGGGTCTTCCTCGCCGCGTTCACCTTCGACATGGTGGGGCGCACCGTGCTGTTCGCGCAACGCCACAGGAACCAGGAGGGACCAGCACAGTGAGGTATGCGGTGCGCTCGTGGACGCTGATCGCGTCCACGTTCATGCTCCTGCTCGCGCTGCCGGTATCGGCGTTCGCCTCCGGTGCCGACTTCGACCCGTCCCAGGAGTTCAAACTCGACCCGTACATCCGGTTCGAGATCGGGGCGCTCGACCTCTCGATCAACAAGGCCGTGATCTACATGGCCATCTCGGTGCTCATCATCGTCGGCTTCGGTCTGTGGGTGGTGCGTCGCGGCCTCGCGTTGCGACCGTCCGGCCGCCAGAACGTGATGGAGCTGGTGTACGAGTTCGCCGAGAAGCAGATCGTCGGGCCGACCATGGGTCCCAAGACCTACTCGCGATACTTCCCCTTCATCGCGACGCTTTTCCTGTTCATTCTCGTGAACAACCTGGTCAGCTTCATTCCGCTGCCCATGGGTCCCCACACCAGCACGTTCCACGTCGCCGGGGACCTCGGCCTCTACGCCGCGACCGCCAACATCAACGTGACGCTCACGCTCACCCTGGTGGTCTTCCTGCTCACCCACATCGAGGGTGTGCGTGAACATGGCGGATTCGGCTACCTGAAAACGATGATCCCGGACGCCCCGGGTTTCATCAAACCGATGATCTTCATCATCGAGCTGCTCTCGCAGCTGCTGCGCCTGGTCAGTCTCTCGGTGCGTCTGTTCGCCAACCTCATGGCGGGCCACCTGCTGATCATCATGGCGGCGGCGTTCACCATCTTGCTCGGAAACTTCGCCGGCGTGCTCGGCATTCCGTTCGGCGTGTTCTTCTGGGTCTTCGAGTGGCTGCTGGTTGCCGGTCTGCAGGCGTTCATCTTCGCCATGCTGAGCGGTATCTACATCGGCTACGCCGTCGAGCCCCCTCACTAACCCACAAAGGAGCAGTAGTGGAAGGCAACATCGAGAACGCCGCAAAGATCCTCGCCCTGGGTCTTGCAACCGGTTTCGGCGCGATCGGCCCGGGTATCGGCGTCGGTTACCTGGTCGGTAAGACCATCGAGGCGGTCGGTCGTCAGCCCGAGCTGCGCGGCGAACTGCAGGGCATGATGTTCCTCGGCCTCGCCCTGACCGAGGCGATCGTGTTCTACGCCCTCCTCATGGGCTTCGTCGCCTTCTTCATCGGCTAGTCGAGGATCCCGATGGGCAACCTCACCACGCTTCTGCCGCTTATGGCGGCAGGAGCCGATGACGGCGGTGGCAACCCGCTGCTGGAGGCGAGCCCCGGCCTGATGATCTGGACCCTGGTGATGTTCCTCATCACCCTCTGGATCATGAAGCGCTGGGTCTTCGGCCCGGTCAGCCAGATGGTTGAAAAACGCCGGACCCACATCGCCGAAAGCATCGACGAAGCCGAACGCAGTCGCGACGAAGCGGCCGCCCTGCTTGACGACTACAAGGTCAAGCTGACCGAGGCGCGCCGCGAGGCCGACGGCATCCGCGAGCAGGGCCGCAGCGAGGGGGAACGCCAGAAGGCGGACATCCTCACCCAGGCCCAGACCCAGCGCGACCGGGTGCTCGCCGACGCACAGGACCAGATCGACGCTCAGGCGCGCTCCGCCTCCGGGCAGATCCGCGACGATGTGGTCCAGCTGGCGCTGCTCGCCGCCGAGAAGGTCACGCGCACCACCCTCGATGAGGCCGCCCACCGGCGCCTGATCGAAGAGGCGATCCGCGAGGCCGACCTGACCGGTATCACCGGGGCGAGCGCCGAACGATGAGCGTCGCAACCACCTACGCAGAGGCCCTTCACGAGGCGGCCGACGCCGCCGACGCGCTGGAGCCGGTCGCCGCGGGGATCGCCGAGTTCGCCGCCGCGTTCGCCGAGTCGGCCGAACTGCGGGCGGTCCTCGCCGACCCGCAACTCGACACTCCTCAGAAGAGTCGGGTTGTCGGCGCTCTCGCCGAGGGCGCTCACCCGCAGGTGGTGAACTTCCTGCGGCTGCTCGTCGATCGAGGTCGCATCCTCGAGCTGCCGCAGATTGCCGACGCGTTCGAGGAATTGGTCGCCCGCGCCGAGGGCCGCCTGAACGTCGAGGCGATCACCGCCGTGGCGCTCCCGGCCGATCTGCGCGAGCAACTCTCGCAGAGAATCGCCAGTCAGACCGGGCGCAGCATCACCCTGAGCGAATCGGTCGACCCCGAGATCCTCGGCGGACTTGTGCTGAAGGTCGGCCAAGCCCTGATCGACGGCTCCGTGCGGAGCCGACTCGACCAGCTCCGCCAGAGCCTCACGGCCGTATCGGTCGACGCCGCGGTCAGCGCCGACTGACCGTCAGGCGCGCGAACCCCGCACCCCCCAGATGATCCGAACGAGAAAGGTGACAACCCCGAGATGAAGCTGCGACCCGACGAGATCACGAAGGTCCTGCGCGACCAGATCGAGCAGTACTCGGGCAGCGTGGAGATCGAGGAGGTCGGCACGGTCCTCCAGGTGGGTGACGGCATCGCGCGCGTCCACGGCCTGCAGTCGTGCGTCGCCCTCGAGATGCTCGAGCTGCCCCACGGCGTCACCGGCCTCGCCCTCAACCTCGAAGAGGACAATGTCGGTGTGGTGCTGCTGGGTGACGACACCCTCATCAAAGAGGGCGACCCGGTGCGCCGCACCGGGAAGGTCATCCAGGTGCCGGTCGGCGAGGCCCTCTTGGGTCGCGTCGTTGACCCCTTGGGCAACCCGCTCGACGGGCGCGGCCCGATCGAGACCGAGCACTTCCGCCCCGTGGAGTTCAAGGCCCCGGGCGTCGTCCAGCGCCAGCCGGTCGGCGAGCCGCTCCAGACCGGCATCAAGGCGATCGACGCCCTGATCCCGATCGGACGCGGTCAGCGTGAGTTGATCATCGGCGACCGCGGTACCGGCAAGACCACGATCGCGATCGACACGATCATCAACCAGGCCGGCAAGGGCGTCTACTGCTTCTACGTGGCCGTCGGCCAGAAGGCCTCGACCGTCGCAACCGTGGTCGAACGCCTCCGCCAGGCCGGCGCGATGGAGTACACCACCGTCATCGCGGCAACCGCCTCGCAGGCCGCCTCGCTCAAGTACCTGGCGCCCTACTCCGGCGCCGCCATGGCCGAGTACTTCCTCTACAGCGGCCGCCACGCCCTCGCGGTGTACGACGACCTGTCCAAGCAGGCCGTCGCCTACCGCCAGATGTCGCTGCTGCTGCGGCGCCCGCCGGGTCGCGAAGCCTTTCCGGGCGACGTCTTCTACCTGCACTCCCGCCTGCTGGAGCGGGCCTGCAAGCTCAACGACGAGCTGGGCGCCGGTTCCCTGACCGCCCTGCCGATCATCGAGACGCAGGCCGGTGACGTGTCGGCCTACATTCCGACCAACGTGATCTCGATCACCGACGGTCAGATCTTCCTCGAAGGCAAGCTGTTCTTCTCGGGTGTCCGCCCGGCGTTGAACGTCGGTATCTCGGTGAGCCGTGTCGGTTCGGCCGCCCAGGTGAAGGCGATGAAGAAGGTCGCCGGTAAGTTGAAGCTGGAACTGGCTCAGTACCGTGACCTCGAGGCGTTCGCCCAGTTCGGTTCCGAGTTGGACGCCAGCACTCAGCGCACCCTAGCGCGCGGTGCCCGCTTCGTCGCCACCCTCAACCAGCCGGCCTACGCGCCGTGGCCGGTCGAGGAGCAGGTCGCGATCCTGTACGCCGCCAACCAGGGTCACCTGGATGGGGTCGAGGTGGCGAAGGTGCCGGACCTGAACGAGGCCATCCGGCGTGAGCTGCGCGAGAAGGGCGCCGACATCCTCGGCGCGATCCGCGACAGCGGTGACCTGAAGGACGACGTCGCGGCGAATCTCGACGCGCTGGTCGCCGATGTGGTTCGTCGCGTCGCCGCGCCGGCCGAGACCGCCGTCGCCGACGCCTAACGGACCGTGGCCAGTCAGCGCGACATCAAACGGCGGATCGACTCGGTCCGCAACACGCGCAAGATCACCCGCGCGATGGAACTGGTTGCCTCGGCGAAGCTGCGCCGGGCCCAGGAAGCCATCGAGTCCCTGCGTCCCTACGCTCAGGCGATGCGTCGCCTGATGGCCCAGGCCGCCCGCCAGAGCGGCGGTCTGGAGAGCCTGCCGCTCCTGCACGAGCGGCAGGCCGAGGGGCGGGCGATCGTGGTCGCGATCACCGGCGACCGCGGCCTGGCGGGCGCCTTCAACGTGAACATCCTGCGCAGCGCGATCCGCATGGCGGACGAACTGCGCGCCGAGGGCTTCGACGACGTCGAGTTCACCGCGGTGGGCAAGAAAGGCGCCGGGACGCTCGCGTTCCGCAACCTGACCGTCGACCGCACGTTCCAGGGATTCTCGGCGGCACCGACCTATGCCGACGCCGAACAGGTGGCCGAACATGTGGTCGCCCGGTTCGTCTCCGGCGAGGTGAACCGAGTCGTGTTGGTCTACAACACGTTCAAGTCCGTGCTGGAACAGAGGGTCACCGTCGAGCAGCTGCTGCCGGTCGAACGTGAGGTCGTGCTGGAGGAGGACGACCTGAACGAGGGGCACGGCACGGCCCAGGGCGTGGCCCTGTTCGAGCCCGAACCCGAGGTGTTTCTGGGCGAGCTGCTGCCGACCTTCATCGATATCACCATCTACCGCTCGTTGCTGGAGAGCGCCGCCGCCGAGTTGGCGGCCCGCCGCACCGCGATGCGCAACGCGACCGACAACGCCGGCATGCTGATCGACGATCTCACGCTGGCGATGAACCGGGCCCGTCAGGCCGCGATTACCCAGGAGATCCTGGAGGTCGTCGGTGGCGCGGACGCCCTCCAGTAACCATCACCACCCGCGAGGAGACTGCGAAACACATGGCTGACGACGCTCGCAACACGGGCAGCATCCTGGAGATCAAGGGTGTGGTGATCGACGCCCGGTTCCCGGGTGGGGCGCTGCCGGAGATCTACAACGCACTGGAGATCACCCGCCCCGACGGCGGACCGAAGCTGATCGCCGAGGTGCAGCAGCACCTGGGTGACGACCGCGTGCGGGCCGTCGCCTTCGACACCACCGACGGACTCTCCCGGGGGGCCGAGGTCGCCGACACCGGTGCGCCGATTTCGGTGCCGGTCGGCGAGCGCTGCCTGGGGCGCATCTTCAACGTGCTCGGCGAGGCGATCGACGAGGCCGGGGAGCTGGAGGAGGGCGAACGGTGGCCGATTCACCGCAACGCGCCGGACTTTGACCAGCTCAGCCCGACCGACGAGATCTTCGAGACCGGGATCAAGGTCGTGGACCTGCTGGCCCCGTACGTGAAGGGCGGCAAGGTCGGCCTGTTCGGCGGTGCCGGTGTGGGCAAGACCGTGTTGATTCAGGAACTGATCAACAACATCGCCCAGGAGCACGGTGGTCTGTCGGTGTTCGCCGGCGTGGGTGAGCGCACCCGCGAGGGCAACGACCTCTGGCGCGAGATGACCGAGTCGGGCGTGATCGACAAGACCGCGCTGGTCTACGGTCAGATGAACGAGCCGCCGGGCGCGCGTCTGCGGGTGGCCCTGTCCGGTTTGACGATGGCCGAGTACTTCCGTGACCGCGGCGGCCAGGACGTGCTGCTGTTCGTCGACAACATCTTCCGTTTCACCCAGGCCGGCTCCGAGGTGTCCGCGCTCCTCGGTCGCATGCCGTCGGCGGTGGGTTACCAGCCGACCCTCCAGGGCGAGATGGGTGCCCTGCAGGAGCGGATCACCTCGACCCGCAACGGTTCGGTCACCTCGGTGCAGGCCATTTACGTGCCCGCCGACGACCTCACCGACCCCGCCCCCGCCGCGACCTTCGCCCACCTCGACGCGACCACCGTGTTGAACCGGGCGATCTCCGAGAAGGGGATCTACCCGGCGGTGGACCCGCTCGACTCGACCAGCCGGATCCTCTCGATCGACGGTGTGGGCGAGGAGCACTACCGGGTCGCCACGCGCGTGCAGGAGATCCTGCAGACCTACAAGGACCTGCAGGACATCATCGCCATCCTCGGTGTGGACGAGCTGACCGACGAGCAGAAGCTTCAGGTGTCGCGCGCCCGCCGGATTGAGCGTTTCCTCTCCCAGCCGTTCACGGTGGCCGAGGTGTTCACCGGTTCCCCCGGCAAGTACGTGCCGTTGGCCGAGACGATCCGCGGTTTCAAGGAGATCGTCGAGGGCAAGCACGATGACCTGCCCGAGGAGGCCTTCTACATGGTCGGCGGCATCGATGAGGCGGTTGCTAAGGGCGCGCAACTGGGGGGCGCGGAATGAGCACCCCGATCGGCGCCAACCGGCGCCGCCCGGGGTTGGACCTGCTCACCCCCGCGGGTGCGGTCTTCGACGATGACGCCTACATGGTGGTCGCGCCGAGCGTGCAGGGCGAGGTCGGTATCCTGCCGCGCCACGCCGCCTTCATCGCCCAGTTGCGGGTGGGGGATGTTCGCCTCACGTTGGCCGACGACAGCGTGAAGGTGTTCGCCACCACCGGCGGATACGTGTCGGTCGAACACGACCGCGTGTTGATTCTGGTGGAACAGGCGGAGCGGGCCGACAGCATCGACCGGGAGCGCGCCCAGCAGGCGCTGGCGCGCGCCGAGCAGGCTCTGGCGGAGGCGGGCGACGACGATGTCGCCCGCGTCGCGGCCGAGAGCGCTCGGCGTCGGGCCGAGAACCGCCTGCGGGTGGCCGACCGCTGAGACCGCGCGTGTGGGGCGGGCATGGGCCCGCCCCACACGATGTAATGGGCGGGTGAGGTCACCGTGATTCCCGCCGTGCTGCGCCGCCGTCACTTCCGGACGGTGTTGGCCGCCACGATCACCTCGAATGCCGGCACCTGGTTGCAGGTGGTCGCGTCGGGGTGGCTGATGTACGAGCTCACCCGCAGTCCCGCCGCGGTGGGCGCCCTCACCCTGGTGACCCGCGCGCCGGCGTTTCTGCTGTCGCCCTACGCCGGGCAGATCGCCGATCGGTTCGATCGGCGTCGGGTCGGCATGCTGGCCTTTTCCGCCCAGGCGCTCGGGGCCGGCGGGCTCGCGTTGACCAGTTGGACCGGTCACATCAGTCCGATCACGCTCTATGCCTTGAACTTCGTGATCGGGTGCGCCTACGCGCTGGGTCTCCCGGCCATGTTGGCGCTGGTGCCCTCGCTGGTGGAGCGCAGCCTGCTGGCGCAGGCGGTCAGCCTGAACGCCGCCGGGGTGAACGTGGCGCGTCTGATCGGCCCGGCCATCGGCGGCGCGGTGCTGGCCACCTTCGGTGCCACGGCGTGCTTCGGTCTGGACGCCCTGTCGTTCCTGGCCATGGTGCTGGCCCTGAGCCGGGTTCCCGAAAACCGGTCCCCGCGCACCGAACGGGGCACCGGTCTGCGCGAGGCGGCCGCCTACGGCTGGCGGGACCCGGCGATGCGCCGCCTGCTGCTCGGCATGGCCATCTTCACGATGCTGGCCTCCCCGGTGCAGGAGCTCGCCCCGGTGGTGGCCCACCAGATTGGCGTCGGGCCGCGGGGGCTCGGCTTCCTGCTGGGGGCCATGGGAGGTGGGGGGCTGTTGGGGGCCTGGCTGTTGGAGCGGCTGGGCGCGCATGGGCTGACACGCCACCGCGCGCTGCCGATCGCCAACGTGTCTTTTGCGGTCGGTATGGCGCTGGTCGCGTTCGCGCCGGCGTTGTGGTTGGGCATGGCGGCGATGCTGGTGAGCGGCGTGTTCTGGATCTGGATGTTCGCCGGAACGAACACGGCGATTCAGCTGCGGGCGCCGCGGCGCCTGCTGGGGCGGATGCTCGGTCTGTATCAGTGGTCGGTGGTGGCTCCGGTGGCGACCGGTTCCGCCGTGGCCGGGGTGCTGGCCGAGCACATCGGCATCACCGGTGCGCTGCTCAGTTGCGCGGCGATTCTGGGCTCCTATGGCCTGTGGTGCCTGTGGCGCCCGGTGCCCGAGATCGACGCGCCTCCCGATGAGCGGGTGAGCGCGAGCTACCGGTGACGCTGCCCGGGTCCGCGCGCGCGGACCCGGGCAGCGCGCGCTCAGGGCGTCCCCAGGGCCCGGTGCAGGGCGTCGGGGAAGGGCGTGCAGAACTCCAGCGCGACGCGCACCCGCGCCGGCACGGGCCAGCGCCGGTCGGTGGTGCACAGGTGACGGCGCGGGCTCCACGGCACGATCGTGTGGCCGACCACCCGAGTGAACGCACCGCTCGTGCCGGCGCGGGCGACCAGCAGATGGGTTGTGTCGTAGACGTTGTTGCCGCTGTAGCTGTCGACCGCCACGGCGCAGCCCACGCGCACCACGCCCCAACGCGGGTTGGCACGCGCGATCGTGCCGCTCGGTTTGCCGTTTTGCGAGAACGCATCCGGTTCCCAATCGCAGATCGCCTCGGGCGCGTCGGTGGGGTTCACCCGCACCGGCGCCGGCAGCGGCTCGCCGTCGACCCAGCGCGTCTCCACCATCGCGCGCACCGAGTTGATCTCCCCTCGGCTCATCGGTCGCTCGAGCGCGCGGCGCAGCCGCGGATACCGGCAGGGCTTCGGAGCGCTCCAACCGTTCACCAACCCCAGATCGAGTGCCACATCGGTGGCGGGGCCGGCGCGCCTGCAGAGCATCGCCGCCGTGCCGTTACGCTCGGTCGAGGCGACCGCCCGCCATCCGCGGGCGGTGCGCCGCATCAGGAAGGTCTTCTGCTGGTCGAGGATTGCTCGCCAGCCGAGCGGCGTTGCCACCACCGCACCCCAGCGGGCGTCGATCGACGAACGCACCACCACCAGATTGGTGCGGGCGACGGTGGGGTCGGGCCACAGCGGTTGCATCGTCGCCCCGGCGCCCCTCACTCGAAAGCCCACCGCCTGTCCGTCATGGGATGCCGCGACCGCCTTCAGCATCTGAATCCGCGCGGTGCCGGTTGGCGCTTCGGCGCCCTGCGCCGGCGAGGCGCCGGACATGGATCCCGCGCCGATCAACGCGCCGAGCGCCACGGTCAACGTCCAGGCCCGCCGCCATCGCGGATCGCGCCGTTTCTCGCTTGCCTGCCGGTCTGGGGGCATCGTGTCTCCTGGCCGAAGGTGTTCGAGGAGGCTACCCGGGGCCGCGCGCCCGGGCCAGCGAGCCCGGCGCGACCGGTCATATCGGAGCGACCGCCGGCTCCGCTATCCTCCCGCTCGTGGACGAGGTCCAACTCGCCGAGCGGCTGATCGGCTACGACACGTCTCAGCGCGAGGGCATCGCGGCCTGCACGGATTTCATCGCGGGCTGGCTCTCGGCGCAGGGGGCCCAGGTGCGCCAGCTCACGCCGGATGGCCGACGCTGCCTGATTGCCCGCGTGGGGCGTGGTCCGCGGCGGGTCGTGTTGCACGGGCACCTCGACGTCGTGCCGGGAAACCCGGATCAGTTCCGTCCCCGGCTGGCCGGCGATCGCCTGATCGGGCGCGGGGCCTACGACATGAAGGCCGCGCTCGGGGCGATGATGCTCGCCCTGGCCGATCTCGCCGCACGTCCGCCCGATGCCGAGGTCGTGCTGATCGTCGTCCCCGACGAGGAACGCTCCGAACCGGGCGACAACTGCACGCAGCTGCTGGTGCGCGACGGCCTGCGCGCCGATTTCGTGATCTGCGGTGAACCGACCGACATGCAGGTGGGCGTGCAGGCGAAGGGCGTGCTGATGCTCGATGTGCACGTTCCGGGGATCGCCGCCCACGGATCGACCCCCTGGCTCGGCGACAACGCCGTCCTGCGGGCGGTCGACGTCTACCGCGAGATCCTCCGCCTGCCGTTCGCCGGCGAGAGCACGGCCCTGTTCGCCCGCCCGTCGATCAACCTCGGACGCATCGAGGGGGGGGACGCCATCAATCGCGTGCCCGACCGTTGCCGCCTGCACGTCGACATCCGCTACCTTCCCGGTCAGTGCCCGGACGAGGTGATCAGCCAGGTGCGCTCGGTTGACCCCCAAACGCAGGTCGAGATCATGCTGGAACGCCCACCCGCGTACGTTCCCCCCGACCATCCCTACGTCGCGGCGTTGCTCGCCGCCGCCGCCCGCCACGAGCCGCAGGCGACACCGGTTGGACGCGATGGCGCGTCCGATGCGGTCGCGTTTCTCGAGGTGGGGGTTCCGGCCGTCGAGTTCGGTCCCCGTGGCGCCGGCCACCACGGGGCCGACGAGTACGTCGAGGTCGACAGCCTGCCGCGCTATCGGCGGGCGCTGGTGGAGTTCGCCCGGGCCGATCATCCCGCGCCGAGCGCCAACCCGACCCCGTCCGCCGTCGGATGAGCGACGAGCGCATGCCGGATGAGGGCGGGCATCGCCACGCGCGCTACTACCGCGCCGGGCGCTCGGCGCGCCTGTGGTCCGCGCTGGTCGGCGCGGCGATCTGGGTGGTGCTCGGTTTCGTCGCTCTGGGGGTGACCGCGGCCGGGATGGCGCTGGATGACACCCTGGACCTGGCCGCGCCCAACACGCACGACGCGCGCGAGGCGCGCAAGACGACCACCCCGGTGTTGCCGGGCGCCGACGTGGCCAACATCCTCCTGATCGGTTCGGATGTGCGCCCCGAGGACGGGGCCTCCAACGGGCGTTCGGACACGCTCCTTCTCGTGCGGTTGGATCGGCGCAACCAGTTCATCTCGATGCTGTCGATTCCTCGCGACCTGGCCGTGGAGATTCCCGGGCATGGGCGGGGCAAGATCAACTCCGCCTACAACTATTCGACCGCCACCGCGATCAAGACGGTCGAACAGCTCACCGGTCAGCCGATCAACTATTACGTGCGGGTCGACTTCCAGGCCTTTGCGACGATCGTCAACGAACTCGGCGGCGTGTTCATCGACGTCGACCGGCATTACTTCAATCAGAACACCGGCAGCGAGGCGAGCAACTTTGCCCCGATTGATGTTCAGGCCGGCTATCAGAAGCTGAACGGCAACGACGCGCTCGACTATGTGCGCTTTCGCCATTACGACACCACCACCCACCGCGGCGCCCGCCAGCAGCTGTTCCTGAGCGAGCTGAAGCGCCAGCTGAAGGGGGCCGGTCCCTTCAAGAACTTCGCCACCGTGCGCAAGGTTCTCGGCAAGGGCATCGAGATGGACATCACCGACTCGAAGGAGTTCCTGTCGTTGCTCGATCTGGCCCTCTCGGTGCCCAAGGACCGGACGGTCCGTTCGGAACTGGGGGTCTACGACGGCGGGATCGACCCGAACCTCGGCTACATCCAGGTGACCAGTCCGGACCTGGTCAACGAGTCCGTGTCGGCCTGGCTGGAGCCCGACTTTGAGGCCTCCAAGAGCGTGCCCAAGAAACGGGTGCCGCCGCCGGCGAAGCTGCACGTGTCGGTGCTGAACGGCAACGGCGAACTGCTGAGCGCCGAGAGCATGTCGGTGCTGTTGGCCCGCAAGGGATACAACGCCGAGGTCGGCGGCAACGCGGAGGACTTCGAGTTTCCGACCACCACGGTCTACTACGCGCCCGGCCTGAAGGACGCCGCCGTCCGCCTGCGCAATCAGATCGGGGGCGACGCCCGGGTCGCCGCGCTCTCGGTGAACAACGCGGGCGGCAATCACCTGGCGGTCGCCGTCGGTCACGACTTCACCGGAGTGCTCAACCCGGCGCCGCCCAAACCGGCTGCCGACTCTCGCCCGGCCGCGGACGTGGTGAACAGCACCAGCCTGGTGGCGCCGCTGAAGGCCGCCCAGCGCCAGGCCGGTTTCGCGCTGGAGGCGCCCCTGAAACTCGCGAGCGGCTCCGATGTGCGCATCATCCGGGTGTATCGCAGCGGCATGCGCGACAAGAACGGTGCGCCCGCCGTGAAGGTCGTGGTGCGCCATCCTGCGGGCGCCGGAGAGTACTGGGGCATCATGATGACCACCGAGAAGGACCCGGTGATCCTCGAGGGCGAGACCGGTACCGATAACTTCGGCACGAAGCGCACATTTCGCACCTACTATGATGGACGGAATCTGCAACGCATCGCGTTCAGCGAAAACGGAGTCACGTATTGGATCTCGAACACCCTCACGGCGAAACTGAGCGCCAAGACGATGGAGGAGATCGCCACGTCGATGCGCCCGCTGAACGCGGCGCGTCTGCCCAAGAAGACCACCGACACGGCGGTCCCGGTGACGACCGACGGGAGCACTCCGTGACCGCCCGTTTGGTCGCGCCGCAGCGGATCGGCGTGATCGGCGCCGGGTACGTCGGTCTGGTGACGGGCGTCTGCCTGGCCTCGCTCGGCCACACGGTCACCCTGCGCGACATCGACGAGGCCAAGATCGCGGCGTTGAGGGCCGGTCGGGTCCCGATCTACGAACCGGGGCTGGAGCGCCTGATGGCCGAGAGCGCCGACCGGCTTCACTTCACCCTGTCGCTCTCCGAGATGCTCGAGGCCTCCGAGGTGGTGTTCGTCGCGGTCGACACGCCGCCGTCCTATTCCGGCGACGCCGACCTGTCGCGCGTGATGGCGGTGGTCGGCGAGCTGGAACGGGTGGGGGCCGACGAGCGCCATATCCTCGTGATGAAGAGCACCGTGCCGGTCGGCACCGGTGAGCGCGTGCGGGCGGAACTCGACGCGCGCGGCCTCGCGCGGGTCGGCTACTGCTCGAACCCCGAGTTTCTGAAGGAGGGCGCGGCGATCGCCGACTTCCTCCAACCGGACCGCGTGGTGATCGGCGACTTCGACACGCGCCACGGCGACCGGGTGGCCGCCCTGTACGAGCCGTTGGGCGCGCCGATCATTCGCACCAGCGTGCCGTCGGCGGAGATGGTCAAGTACGCCTCCAACGCCTTCCTCGCCACCAAGATCAGTTTCATCAACGAGATCGCGAACGTCTGCGAGGAGGTCGGTGCGGACGTGGGGGTGGTGGCCGAGGGCATGGGGCTCGATCAGCGCATCGGTCCCGCGTTCCTGCGCGCCGGGGTCGGATTCGGTGGCAGCTGCTTCCCCAAGGACGTCACCGCCCTGAAACAGTTGGCCGGGAACTCCGGCTACCACTTCCAGCTGCTGACCGCGGTGATCGAGGTGAACGAGCTGCAGAAGCGGCGCGTGGTGGGGAAGCTGAAGAAGCACCTCGGCGCGCTCACCGATCGGCGGATCGCCCTGCTGGGGTTGG
This sequence comes from Miltoncostaeaceae bacterium, assembly GCA_035325785.1. Taxonomy (GTDB): domain Bacteria; phylum Actinomycetota; class Thermoleophilia; order Miltoncostaeales; family Miltoncostaeaceae; genus JAVJSF01. Next base: position 3,209 of record DAOKZF010000007.1, on the reverse strand, counting down.
CGTTCAAACCCGAAACGGACGACATGCGCGAGGCCGCCAGTCTGGTGCTCGCGGCGCGCCTGCTGGCCGAGGGCGCCGACGTGGTCGCCTACGACCCGGTCGTGTCGGGCGCGGACCACCTGCACGGGGTGACGATCGCCGAAAGCGCGCGGGAGGCCGTTGGCGGCGCCGATGCCGCCGTGCTGGTCACCGAGTGGCGCGAGCTGATCGACCTGGACTGGGAGGCGCTTCGCCCGCTCATGCGCATGCCGGTACTGATCGACGGGCGCAACGTGCTCGATCCGCGCCGCATGGCCGACCTCGGGTATCTGATGGAGGGGATCGGCCGGCTGCCGTCGGCGATCGACAGCCTCGATTCGGTGCGGGCGTGACGATGCGCGCGATCATTCTCGTGGGCGGAGAGGGGCGGCGGCTGCGCCCCCTCACCGACACGCGCCCCAAGCCCATGATGCCCCTGGTCGACCGTCCGTTTGTCGCCCACCAGCTCGACCTGCTGCGTCGCCACGGCATTCGCGATGTGATCTTCTCGTGCGGCTATCGGCCGGATGCCCTGCGCGACCACTTCGGGGACGGTGCCGCCTTCGGGATGCGCCTGCGCTATGTGGTCGACCCACAGCCATTGGGCACCGCCGGTGCGGTCGCGAACGCGATTGATCTGCTCGACGACGATCCGGTGTTGGTGCTGAACGGTGACATCCTCACCGATCTCGACCTGACCTCCATGATCACCCGTCACCGCGATCTGGGCGCCCATGGCACGATCGCGCTCACCCCGGTCGAGGACCCATCGGCCTTCGGTTTGGTGCGCCTGCGCCCCGGTGACGCGGTGGAGGAGTTCGTCGAGAAACCCCGCGGCGACCAACTGCGCCCCGGCGAGCCGTTCCGGATCAACGCCGGAACGTATGTCTTGGAGCGTGAGCTGATCGAGATGATACCGCGCGGGGTCGCCTGCTCGATCGAACGCGAGATCTTCCCCGCGGCGGCCGAGGCCGGCCATCTTTTCGGCTATCCGAGCGGCAGCTACTGGCGCGATATCGGCACGCCGGCGTCGTATTTGGCCGCCTCGCACGATGTGCTTGCCGGGCGAATCGAGACCGACGCGCCCGCCGATGGCGCCTACGTGGGGCCGTCGGTGCGCCTGGGGCGGCGAGCGCAGGTCGATGAGCTGTCGTGCCTGGGGGCGGCCGCCGCGGTCGGTTACGGTGCACGAATCGAGACCAGCGTGGTCGGCTCTCGCGCCTTGGTGGGCGAGGGAGCGTGTCTGAGCGGCGCAATCGTCGGTGCGCGGGTCAGCATCGGCGCCGGCGCCTCGATTGAGGAGGGCGCGGTGATCGGGGATGGGGCGAGTATCGGTGCCGGAGTGAGGATCGACGGGCGCGCCCCGGTACCCACCGGCGCGCGGGTGGAGTGATGAGCGGTCCCGACGCGGGTCCTCGCACGCAGGCCCTGTTCGCGGCGTTGGCCGACGCGCCCGCCGCGTTCGCCCGGGGCGTCGCCGCCGCCGGTGCCGTGGAGTTGCCGTTTCCGGGTGAGGCGATCCGCAACGTGGCGGTGTGCGGGGTCGGAGCCGAGGGCGCGCTGGGCGATCTGGTGCTCGGCGCCTGTCACGAGCGGATGCTGGTGCCGGTGTCGGTGCACAGCGGGTATGCGCTGCCCGGCTGGGTCGGCCCGGACACCCTCGTGGTGCTCCTGTCGGCGTCGGGGACCGACGAGGAGGCGCTCACGTGTGCGCTGCTGGCCACCGAGCGCGCGGCTCTGTGCGTGTCGGTGAGCGGCGGCGGCAAGCTGGCGGGCTCGTATGCCGACGAGGGCGTGCCGGTGATCGGCGTGCCGGGCGATGGCGAGGCCGGTGCGGCGTTCTACGAGATGTTGGGTGCCCTGGTCGGCCTGCTGGATCGGCTCGGGGTGCTCCCGCTGCAGGATGGGGAGCTCGACGAGGCGCAGCGGACGCTGGCCGCCGCGGTCGGCGCCTGCGCGCGCGAGGCGGATCCCGAGGCGAACCCCGCCCGCCAGCTCGCCGCCGCCCTGTGCGACGCGGTGCCCCTGGTGTGGGGCGGGGAACTGACCGGTCCGGTCGCGCGCCGTTGGGTCGCGGGCATTCGGCGTCACGCCAAGCAGCCGGCGTGGGCCTCGGAGCTCCCGCAGCTCGACCACGATGAGCTGATGGCGTTTGACGGAATGAGCGCGCAACTGGCCGCATCCGCGCGTTTGGTGCTGCTGCGCGATGCCCGCCAGCAGCGACAGGTTCAACGGCGGATCGAGCATTCGGCCGCGGTGGTCGCGGATCGGGTGGCGCAGCAGTTCACGGTGTCCGCGGACGGCCGCGGCCCGCTAGCGCGCCTGCTCGATCTGACGGTGCTGGGCGATCACCTGGCGCTGTACCTGGCGGGACTGCGCAGTGTCGATGCCGGTGAGGGCGAGCGCGCGCGGCGGTTGAACGAGCGGCTCGCGACGATGGGCATGGGGCGGACCGCCTCCGCCTGATCGGCCGTGCGGCGGCCCGCGACGCGGGCCGCCGCACAATGGGCACGTATCGTCTTCAGACCGCGCGCGTTGCGTTTGCCGCCGGCGGTCAGACTCGGGCGCATGCGGCCAGCGCGCCTATTCGACCTGTTGTCGCCCTGCGTCTGTGCGGTCTGCCGCGTGCCGGGGGAGCCCCTGTGCGCCCAATGCCGCGCGCGGTTGCGTCCGCTGGAGGGGCCGCTGTGCGCGTGCTGCGGAGCGGCGTGCCCGGTGGCGGTGCCGCGCTGTTCCGACTGTCCCGACGGGCTCGATTGGGGGCGCCAGGCCCTGGTGTACGACGACACCGCCGCCGCGCTGATCGGTGCCCTGAAGGACCGCCATCGGCGCGATCTGGCACCGCTCCTTGCGCGGGTGATGGCCCGGACGCTCCCCATCCCTTCCCCGGGAAGCGTCCTGGTTCCGGTGCCGGCCGGTCCGGCGCGCGTGCGGCGCAGGGGCTTCGACCAGGCGCAGTTGATCGGGTTGGCGCTTGCGCGCCATTGGCGCCGTCCGCTGCGGGGCGCCCTGCGTCGCCTCGATGATTCTCACGCGCAACGCGGCTCCGGCCGACGCGAGCGCGTCAGCGGGATCGCGGGGGAGTTCGTGCCGATGCCGTCGGTGCCGCGCAACGTCGTGCTCATCGACGACGTGCAGACCACCGGTGCGACGCTGGCCGAATGCGCGCGTGTGCTGCGCCGGGCGGGGAG
>DAOKZF010000006.1:18713-20756 GCA_035325785.1 Miltoncostaeaceae bacterium | reverse complement strand
CCCGCCGTGGATGTCGATCAGATCGTCCCCCTCGAGCGGGGCGGCCAGCGCGTTCTCGCTGAAATCGCGTCGGGCGAGGTCGTGCGCGATCGTCGCGCCCTGCAGGGGGGTGATGTCGACCTGAAAGGGCAGCGACCCGCCGCTGACGCGCCACGCGCCGAAGGCGCGCGAGATGGGGAATCGATGGGCGTCGTGGGCCCGCGCGAGCCGGCGGGCGGCCGCCGCGGCGTCGCCGTCGATCGCCAGATCCAGATCGGCGACCGAGCGCCCGAGCAGCGCGTCGCGGACCCCACCGCCCACCAGCCAGATCTCGGGCAGCCCCACGCCGACGAGCGGCGCGAGCGGCGCGCGCAACGCCCTCAACCGCGGGTCGTTCGCCCGCCGTCCACGCGCCCGCGCGCCCCGAGGGCGCAGGTGATTTCGTAGTTGATCGTCTCGGCGTGGCGGGCGAGCTCCTCGGCGGTGATCCGCTCGTCGCCCTGGGCGCCCAACAGCACCACCTCGTCGCCGACCCGGGCCTCCCCCTCCGGACCCAGATCGAGCGCCAACTGGTTCATCGACACCGCGCCGATCACCGGCACGCGCCGCCCGCCGATCAGGGCCTCGGCCCGCCCGCCGAGGATCCGCAGATACCCATCCGCGTAGCCGACCGGCACGGTGGCCACCAGCGCGCCGCGCGCGGCCCGCCAACGGCGTCCGTATCCGACGCTCTCGCGCGAACGCAGCGTCTTGAGCGCGGCCACCGGCGCGCTGAGCGACAGCGCCGGCCGAAGGCCATGCGCGGACGGGTCCTCGCCGAAGGGGTCGCAGCCGTACAACGCGATGCCGCAGCGCACCATGTCGAGGGCGCTGTCGGGCTCGCGCAGCACGGCGGCGGAGTTCGCCGCGTGAGCGATCGCGCCCGGGAACCGCTCGCCCAACGGCCCGCTGAGCGAACGGAACCGCAGCAGCTGCTCGCGCAGGAAACCGGCGTTCTCACCGACGCGCTCATCGGCGCTGGCGAAGTGGGTCATCACGCCGACCACCCGCACCCGTTCCTCGGCCGCGGCGGTCTCGACCAGGGCATCCACCCCCTCGGGGCGGGCGCCGAGGCGCCCCATACCGGTGTCCAACTTCAGATGGATCGGGGCGGGCGCATCCGGGCGGGCGGCGGCCGCCGCGGCCCGCACCGCCTCCGGCGTCCAGACGCAGCACTCCAGCCCGAGATCCTGGGAGAGCGCCCACTCCCGGCCGGCCAACGGGCCGAGCACCAGCAACGGTCCGGGCACGCCCGCCTCGCGCAGCGCCCGGGCCTCGGCCAGGGTGAAGACCGCCAGGGCCCCCGCGCCGCCGTCGAGCGCCGCCCGCGCGGCGGTGACCGCGCCGTGCCCGTAGCCGTCGGCCTTCACCACCGCCATCAGGCGCGCCCGCCCGGCGGCCCGCGCCAGCAGGCGCGCATTGGCCCGGATCGCGTCGACGTCAACCCGCAGAACGGTGCGCGCGACGCCGCTCACCGCTCGGCCAACGCTCGGGGCAGCGCTTCGATCACATCCGAGGCGATCGTCCCATCGCCCATACCCGCCAGCTCCGCGGCGCGTCCGTGGAGGGCCACCGCCGCGACGGCCGCGGCGAACGGCTCCATCCCCTTCGCCAACGCCGCCACCAGCACGCCGGTGAGCACGTCGCCGGTCCCGGCGCTCGCCAGGGCCGCCGATCCGGTGCCGTCGACGACCACCCGCCCGTCGGGCGCCGCGATCAGAGTGCCCGGGCCCTTCAGCACGACGACCGCCCCGTGGAGGGCCGCCAGCTCGCGCGCGGCGTCCAGGCGGCCGGCGTCGACCTGCGCCCGCTCCACCCCGAGCAGGCGTGCCGCCTCGCCGCTGTGGGGCGTGAGCACGGGCGACGCGGCACGCGAGGCCAGGGTCTCCCCCGTCTCGGCCAACTGCCACAGCCCGTCGGCGTCGATCACCACCGGTAGCGGGCTCTCGCCCAACACCCCCGTCAGGGCCGCCGCGGTCGGCGTCGCCCGCCCAAGGCCGGGGCCGATCGCGACGGCCCCCACCC